>QHWL01000014.1:6351-16905 GCA_003222555.1 Acidobacteriota bacterium
CGTACGCGCGGGTTCAATCAAGCGCTCGATCTGGCGCGGCACCTCGGCCGGCCCGTCCGGAAGGCCCTGCGGCGCGTCCGGGCGACGCCGACCCAGACCGGTCTGCCCGCCGCACAGCGCCATCGGAACGTGCGCGGCGCCTTCGCGCTGGCGCCGCGCACGCCATCGCTGTCGGGCGCGACCGTGGTTCTAGTGGACGACGTGAGCACGACCGGCGCGACGCTGGAGGAGTGCGCCCGCGTGTTGAAGGCGGCGGGAGCCAGCGAGGTGCGGGCGCTGCTGGCAGCGCGAGTGGTGGCGCGACAGCTCACCAACTCACCGCAGCGTGAGGCGTGAAGCCGCCGCGGCGAACACATCGTCGGCGATGGCTTCTTTCGGGCGTTCGCCGTCGACCACGACCCAGCCGCCGGCGACCGCCTGCCGTCGGTAGCTCTGTCGCACGCGACCCTGCATGTCGAGATCGCGCTCATAGCGATCGCGCTCGACCGCCTTGCGTTGGACGGCCGTCTCCGGGGCGATGTCGAGCATGATCGTGAGCGAGGCGGCCGGCAGGAATTTTTGCAGCTCGGTCAGCCATGCCGGGTCGAGGCCGTGCGCTTCGCCGTACGCGACGCTCGAGGCCGTGTAGCGGTCGCAGACGAGCATCAGGCCACCGTCCAGCCATCGCTGCAGATCTGGCTTTCGCTCGTAGCGATTCGCGATGTAGAGCAGCTGCATGACATCGGGGCCGTATTCGCGCTCGCCCTGCAACGCACGCGCGATCTCCTCGCCGATGGATGTGCCGTAGTCAGGAAACGACACCAGGCGCGCCTTCTGGCCCTCCTGCTTCAACCGATCGCGCAGCAGCTCGGCTTGTGTCTGCTTTCCGCTTTGATCGAGACCTTCGAACGCGATGATGCAGCCGGACATACTCGTGAGTCGTCAGTCGTCGGTCTCCAGAGCCAACATGTCGTCAGTGGTTTGGCGTCGGCGGATGACCTTCCAGCGGCCTTCGTCGACCAGCACTTCTGCCGGCAGCGGACGACGGTTGTAGTTCGATGCCATCGCGGCTCCGTACGCGCCGGCATCAAATATCGCGACGAGGTCGTCGAGCTCGAGCCGTGACAGCCGCCGGTCGCGGCCGACAACGTCGCTGCTTTCGCAGACGGGGCCGACAACCTCGTACGTCTGTTCGGGGGTGTCGCGCGGCTTCACGGGCTCGATACGGTGGAACGCCCCGTAAAGCGCCGGCCGCAACAGCTCGGTCATGCCGGCATCGATGACGGCGAAGTCGCTCTCGGCCGTGCGCGGCTTGAGATCGATCACCCGCGCAACGAGGACGCCGGCCGGTCCCGCGATGGTGCGGCCGGGCTCGACGACAATAGGCAGCCCTGTGCGGCGGACTTCGGCGACGAGTGCGGCCGCATAGGCGGCGGCCGACGGCACATCGCGGCCGTCGTACGAGATCCCGAGACCGCCACCCAGATCCAGGTACTCGAGCATCACCCCGACGCGCGCCACTTCGTCGCTCAAGCGAGCGATGAGCGCCGCGGCGTGCCGCAGAGGATCGAGCGTCGTGATCTGCGATCCGACGTGCACGTGGATCGCGACGAGCTTCAGCGCACGGCGTGCAGGAACGGTCGCGAACAGCTCGCGCGCGGTGTCGAGCGGCACGCCGAACTTGTTGATCTTGAGGCCCGTGGAAATGTGGGGGTGGCTCTTCGCGTCGATGTCCGGGTTGATTCGGATCGCGACGCGCGCCGTGCGGCCGGTCCGCTGGGCGATCGCCTCGATGCGCGCCAGCTCTCCAGCCGATTCGACGTTGATCGCCTTCAGCCCGAGCGCGACGCCGCACTCGAGCTCGGCTGTCGACTTGCCGACGCCGGTGAACACGATTTCCGAAGGCTGGAACCCGGCTTTGCGCGCCACCTCGATTTCCCAGATCGAGTTGGCGTCGGCCGCGCTGCCCAGGCTGCGCAGCAGGCGCGCGAGGGCGAGCGTGGAGTTCGCTTTCAGGGCATAGTGCAGCGTGTGAGGATAGGCGCCGAACGCCGCGTCGATGCCGAGGTAGCGCGATCGAAGCGTGGCGGCGCTATACACATAGAGGGGCGTGCCTTCGGCAAGGGCGATTGCCGACAATGGAACGCCGTCACAGACGAGCTCGTTGGAGATGCGCGCGAAGCCGACCACAGCAGTGTGTAGCGTATACTAACGCACTCAGCACGACATGTCTGCCGACTTGCCGGCCGCGTCGCCCGACACGACCGAGACGCTCATTCAGCGCTGCGTCCAGGGCGACCAGTCGGCTTGGGATCTGATCGTCACTCAGTACTGGAGAAAAGTGTTCAACGTCGCCTACAAGTTCGTCGGCAAACACGACGAAGCGGAGGATTTGACGCAGGACATCTTCCTGAAGATCTTCAAATCGATCGGCACCTTCGACCGGCGGGCGAATTTTCAGACCTGGCTCATCAGCGTCAGCCGTAATCTGTGCATCGATCACTACCGGAGCGTGCGCAAAGAACGCCAGACGATCAGTCGCGATGTGGATGCGACCGACCTGCCGGTGATCTCGCACGATCAAAACCCGATCGAGGCGCTCGAGCAGCGCGACCGCGTCGCGCTGTTGCGGCAGGCGCTGGCCGCGCTGCCCGCAACGCTCAGGACGGCGGTGTTGATGCGCGATCTGCAGGAACTGTCGTACCAGGAAATCGCCGACGCGCTGAGCCTGCCCGAGGGCACCGTCAAGTCGCGGATCAACCGTGGGCGGACCGAGCTCGCGCGCCAGATCAACAAGCTGCGCGGCAAGGATTACAGCCCGAGCGGGTCGGTGCCGAAAGGATCTGATTCCAATCGCCGCTCACGCACGGGAGCTCATCGATGAACCTCAGAACCGAACAGACCGGGAACATCTCGATCGTCCGCGTCGGCGAGGCGCGGATGATGTATCCGATCCTCTCGGACTTTTCATCGGCGGTGACCACGCTCCTCGCCGCGGGCCAGCACGAGATTCTCATCGATCTCGCGCCGGTCACCTACATCGACAGCGCGACGATCGGCTGCCTGATGGATTTGTATCGTCAGGCCCACAACGTCGGCGGGCACCTCAAGCTGTCGGGCGTCCAAAAGCGGGTCGAGACGATGCTCACGATGACGGGGGCGCAGAACTTCATCGAGATTCACGCCGACGAGCCGAGCGCCATCAAGAGTTTTGGGGTGTAGCGATGCGCACGATCAAGACGACCAGCGGCGCCACAATCACGCTCGATGGCGATCTGCTCGCCATCATGGAAATGCTGTATCAGGAAGTGACGGCCAGGCGCGAGCTCGAGCGATCCTTCGAGGACATGGTCAAGGAAATCCAGCACCTCATCGATCAGATGACCGACGGCGAGCGGCGCACGTACCTGGCCGAGAGCCTCTTTCTCAACACCGTCAAGTACGAGAACGACAAGCTCGAGGCGTATATGAAGAAGCTGACGAAGAAATGAGCGTGGCTTCGCAACGTCAACTGACACCGATGGTTCTCACGAAGACACGAAGGGACCCGAAGAACACGAAGAAATTTTGTACGAAGAACAACTTCGTGGATCTTCGTGCCCTTCGTGCTTTCGTGATAAAGCGTCGCTGGAACAACGTCGCCGCTCGTCGTTCCGAAGTACGGGAGTACCAAGCACCCAGTACCTGTTTCGCATGTCTCTAAACTTCCTCGCCACGCGCTTCCAGTGTTCCTGGCCGTGGAGCACGCTCGTCATGCTCTGCGACGGGCGCATCGTGTGCGGGTGTGCCGATCCCTACGGCCACCGGGTGCTCGGAGATGTGCGCTCGGCGCCGGTCCACGACGTGTGGACCGGCGAGACGATCTCCAGGCTTCGCCTGGATCTCAACGCCGGCGGCTCGCGCTTCTGCCTGCCGCTCAAAAAAGACGACGCGCCGGTCGTGCGGCCGGCCGATGCCGGCGCGATGCCTTCGCGCCTGTACATCGAGTGCACCGCCGCCTGCAACATTTCCTGCCACCAGGCGTGCTGCGCGCCGGAAACCGGCATCACGCGAACGCGCCAGGCCGGAATGCTGGACTTCGACCTTTTTCGCCGCGTCGTCGACGAGGTCGGCGCCTCGCTCGTGAGAATCGACTTCTTCAACTACGGCGAGGCGTTCCTGCACAAGCGCGCGGTCGAGATGTGCGAATACATCAAGACGCGGTTTCCGGGAATTTACCTGTACACCAGCACCAACGGCCTGGCGCTGACCGAAGAGCAGGCGCGCCGGCTGGTGCACTCGGGCATCGATGAGGTGACGTTTTCGATCGATGGCGCGACGCCGGAAAGCTACGTGAAATACCGGCAGCGCGGCCGGTTCGACCTCGCCATCGCGACCCTCGGCGCGATGGCCGATGAAAAACAACGAGCCCGGTCGGATGTCCCGTTCCTCAACTGGCGCTACATTCTGTTCAAGTGGAACGACAGTGACGCGGAAATGGCGCTGGCACGTCAGCTCGCCCAGCGGATCGGCGTGGATCGCCTCTGCTGGGAGCTCACCGATCACCCGGAGGACTCGTACTCGCGACGGTTCATCCCCGGATCGCCAGACCTCGAAACCATCCGGCAGGAGATCTGGGACGACAACAATCTCGGCAACGCCATCGCCGGGGCGACTCCGCGCGCACGCATCGACGTCCGCACGCTGGTCCCTGGCGTGCCGCTCCTGGCGCGCGCCGGCCGGCCGCTGCGAGTCCGCACCCGCGTTCACAATCTGTCGACGCGCGCCTTCCCGGCGCAGGCGACCTACGGCCGCCGGCTCGTGCGGCTCGGCGCCCAACTGTGCGATGGGGGCGGGGCGCAGATCGACCGCGATTTTGCGCGCGCCTGGCTGCCGCAGACCGTGGCCCCCGGCGGCCGGGCGGACGTGGCGATCGAGATGCTCGCGCCCCAGCGGCCGGGACGCTACGCCTTGAAGTTCGATTTGGTGAGCGAAGGGATCGACTGGTTCGAGCGCTGCGGATCGCCGACGACGACCCGCCGGTTGTGGGTGAGGTAGGAACCGCGAGGCCGAGGCCGAGCGTTCGCCCCTAGCTCGCCAACCGTGGCGCCGCACCCTTGACTGGCAGTGTGACCGGCAGCGGCGCGACCTCGACCGGCGCCTCGACCAGACGCCACGAGTGGGTTTCCTCGAGAATCTTGGCCGCAAATTCGGTATGAAGCGCGTGCCCGGCGCGATGCGCCACGAGATGGCCGACGACCGAGTAGCCGACGAGCGCGAGGTCGCCAACCGCGTCGAGGATCTTGTGGCGGACGAACTCGTCCTCGAAGCGCAGGGCGTTGTTGAGAACGCCCGTCTCGCCGAGCACGATCGCGTTCTCGAGGGAGCCGCCGAGCGCGAGCCCGTTCTGCCGCAGCATCTCGACGTCCTTGAGGAAGGTAAAGGTTCGCGCCGGCGCGACCTCCTCGATGAACGATTCCTCGGTAATGCGCAACGTCCGCGATTGATGGCGAAGGAGCGGATGATCGTAGCTGATGCTGTAGGTGACCTTGAAGTGATCGGAGGGATAGAGCGCGATTCGTTTGTCGCCACGCGACATCGCAATCGGCCGGACGATTTTCAGATACCTGCGGCGCGCCTGCTGCCGCTTCACGCCCGCTTCGTGAATCAAATAGACGAACGGCGCGGCACTGCCATCCATGATCGGGACTTCGGGCGAGTTCAGCTCGACGATCACGTTGTCCACGCCCATGCTGACGAGCGCCGCGAGCAGATGTTCGACCGTCTCGACCGACACCTCGTTACGCGCCAGACCGGTGGCGAGCTGAATGCCCGCGAGGTTGTGCACCGTGGCCGGCACCTCGTGATCGCCCAGATCGGTACGGCGAAACCGGATGCCAAAATCGGCCGGGGCGGGCTTCAATGAAAGAGTGACTTTGTTGCCGGAGTGCAAACCGATGCCGACGCAGGAAATTCGGCGACCAAGAGTGCGCTGTAAGTCCATGAGCCTCTGTATCGAGCGCAGAAGGAGTACCAGGGAGCTCAGCAAACACGATGCCCGGCATCTGAGCAGGCGTCAGTTTACGCTAATGTCATGCATAATGGTAGTTTAGACGTGATCGATGAAAAACGAGGGGACCGCGAGGCCGTCGTTTGTGGCCTTGTCGCCACACGAAATCGGTTCCAGTGTGTGGCTATTTGACCACAGTTTCACACGGCAGCCGTTCGGATCGGTCTCTGGTGCTCTTGCGCGAGCAAGCGTACAAGGAACCGACCGGTCGCCGACGGCTGGGAATGCGCCACCTCTTCCGGTGTGCCTTCCGCGATGATGCGTCCGCCGCCCGCGCCCCCCTCGGGCCCGAGATCGATCACGTAATCGGCCGACTTGATCACATCCAGATTGTGCTCGATGACGACGATCGTGTTGCCCTGATCGACCAGCTTGTTCAGCACGTCGAGCAGCTTGCGCGTGTCCTCGAAATGCAGCCCGGTCGTCGGTTCGTCGAGGACATAGAGGGTGCGCCCGGTCCCGCGCTTTGACAGCTCCTTGGAAAGCTTCACGCGCTGCGCCTCGCCTCCGCTCAAGGTCGTCGCCGACTGGCCGAGCTCGATGTAACCGAGCCCGACGTCCTGCAGCGTCCTCAGCTTGTTCGCAATGGCCGGGAAGTTCTCGAGCAGCGGCAACGCCTGATCCACGGTGAGATCCAGCACGCCGGCGATCGACTTGCCGCGGTACTTGATTTCGAGCGTCTCGCGGTTGTAGCGGCGGCCCTTGCACTGCTCGCACGTCACGTACACGTCGGGCAGGAAGTGCATCTCGATCGCCATCACCCCGTCGCCCTGGCATGCCTCGCACCTCCCGCCTTTCACGTTGAAGGAGAAGCGTCCCGGCTTGAACCCGCGCGCCTTGGCGTCTGGCATCATCGCGAAGAGATCTCGGATGAAGGTGAACAGACCCGTATAGGTGGCCGGGTTGGAGCGCGGCGTCCGTCCGATCGGCGATTGATCGATCTTGATGACCTTGTCGACGAGCTCGATGCCTTCGATCCGGTCGTGCGCCCCAGGCTCGTCGCCCGCCCTGTACAGCGCCCGCGCGAGCGACTTGTACAGGATGTCGTTGACGATGGTCGACTTGCCCGATCCGGAAACGCCTGTAATCGTCGTGAAGACGCCAAGCGGAATCTTGACGTCGATGTTCTTGAGATTGTTCTCCCTGGCGCCGCGGACCACCAGCTCACCCTTCAATCCCTGGGCGGGCCGCCGATTCTTCGGCACGGCGATCGATCGCGCGCCGGTGAGATAGGCGCCGGTGAGCGAAGAGGGGTACGACCCCTTTTCTGTTGGCGCGTCTCCGGAAAAGGGGTCGTACCCCTGTTCGCGGGCGCTCAGAATCAGCTCCTCCGGAGTGCCCTGAAAAATCACATGACCGCCGTGCTCGCCTGCGCCCGGTCCGAGGTCGATCACGTAATCCGCCCTCCGGATCGTCTCCTCGTCGTGCTCCACGACGATGACCGTGTTGCCGAGATCGCGAAGGCGCGACAGCGTAGCGAGCAGCTTGCGGTTGTCGCGCTGGTGCAATCCGATCGACGGCTCATCGAGGACGTAGAGCACGCCCCTCAGGTTGGCGCCGATCTGCGTCGCCAGACGGATGCGCTGTCCTTCGCCGCCGGAAAGCGTCGCCGCACTCCGTCCAAGCGTCAGATAACCGACGCCGACGTCGTTCAAGAACCGGAGCCGATCGAGGATCTCGCGAAGAATCCGCTCGGCGATGAGCGCTTCGCGGTCGGTGAGCTGCAGCGTGTCGAACACCCTCAGCGCTTCCGAGATCGGAAGGTTGACGTAATCGGGGACCGTGCGGCCCTTGACCTTGACCGACAAGCTTTGCTGCTTGAGCCGTTGCCCACCGCAGGTCCGACACGGCCGAAGCGAGCGATACTGCTCGAGCTCCTCCTGCTCCGCCCAGCTACCTTCGTCGTACCGGCGCCGCAGATTCGGAATGACGCCCTCAAAGTCCCTTCCGTAGGGATCCGCGGTCTTGACAGTGCGTGGCGCCTTGCCCGTGAGGCCCTCGCTGGGCCGCCCGCCGCCAAACAGCATGAGCTCCCGCGCTTTTCGCGGCAGCTTGCCGAACGGACTCGTGAGATCGATCCCGAAATTGCGGTTCAGCGACTGCAGCGCCTCGCGGACGAGCTTGCGGTCGCCGCGGGCCCACGGCGCGATGGCGCCGTCGGCAAGCGACGTGGACTCGTCGGGCACCACGCGCCGGGGATCGAAATCGACCGTCGCGCCCAGGCCCTGACACGCGGGGCACGCGCCGTGGGGAGAGTTGAAGGAAAAGGCGCGCGGCGTCATTTCCGGCATGCTCAGGCCGCAGTCGATGCATGCGAGACGGCGTGAGAAAAGCCGGTCGCCGGCTTCGTACGAATTGATGACGACGATCTCTTCGGCAAGCGTGAGGGCGACCTCGACCGACTCGGTGAGCCGGCGCTCGACGCCGCCGCGGACGATCAGGCGATCGACGACCACCTCGATCGTGTGGTTGCGGCGCCGATCGAGCTTGATGTCTTCCTCGAACGAGCGGAACTGCCCGTCGATTCGCACCTTGGTGAAGCCGCGCGCCCGGAACGCGGCCAGCTCTTTCTTGAACTCGCCCTTGCGCCCGCGGACGACCGGCGCGAGCACGTTGATGCGCGCATCCTGCGGGTAGAGCATCACCATGTCGACGATCCGCTCGAGCGACTGCGACGCGATCTCCTTTCCGCAGTTCGGGCAATGCGGCACGCCGATGTTGGCGAAGAGCAGCCGGAGGTAGTCGTAGATCTCGGTGACGGTGCCCACCGTGGAGCGGGGGTTGGAGCCGGTGGTCTTCTGCCCGATCGAAATCGCCGGAGAGAGCCCGTCGATCAAGTCGACGTCGGGCTTCTCCATCTGCTCGAGGAACTGGCGGGCGTAGGCGGAGAGCGACTCGACGTAGCGCCGCTGTCCCTCGGCGTAAATGGTGTCGAAGGCCAGCGACGACTTACCCGAACCCGACAGGCCAGTAATGACAACCAGCTTGTGACGCGGGATGTCGACGTCGATGTTCTTGAGGTTGTGGACGCGTGCGCCGCGCACCGAAATCCAGTCGTGCGCCATGACTCCCTGCCAGAAACTTTCCTGGACGAGAAACAATGATGATATCACCGTTGCCGCGGCGCGGGCCTTCTACAATATTGGGGCCGGTCGTTCGTCTACATGACCAGGGGGATGTGGCCCTGCCGAGCGCCCTGTTGACCGCCAACCAGCAAGACCAGCGAATCGTCGAGACGATTGCGCGAGAGCGCGACCGGTTGCGGAGCTTCATCCGCAAGCGGGTGGCCAACGCGGACGAGGCGGAAGACATTCTGCAGGATGTCTTCTGCGAGCTCGTCGAAGCCGCACGACTCATGAAGCCAGTCGAGCAGGTGAACGCGTGGCTGTTCCGCGTCGCACGGAACCGAATCACCGATGTGTTCCGCAAGAGAAGGCCCGAAGTCTCGACGGACGCTCCGGCATGGATCGCCGACGAAGAGGAGCTGCGCCTCGAAGACCTGCTCCCGTCACCTGACGCGGGCCCCGAGGCGGCCTACGCGCGCGAGGTGCTCCTCGACGAGATTGATGCGGCCCTGGACGAGCTTCCAGAACAGCAGCGCGCCGTGTTCGTCGCGCATGAGCTCGAGGGACGCAGCTTCAAGGAGCTGGCGGCGGAGACAGGTGTAAGCCTCAACACGTTGCTGGCGCGCAAGCGTTACGCGGTCCTCAGGCTGCGCCGGCGCCTGCTGGCCATCTACGACGAGTTTCGAAGCGCATGAGGAGAAACGACATGAAGTGGTACCGGGTAGCGAGAGGTTTGAAGTTCCTGCTGTTTGCGACGTTAGCCGTCGCGGTGTTCAGTTTCGCCGTGATGAGCCTCTGGAACTGGCTGATGCCTGCAATTTTCGGAACCAATCCGATTACCTTCTGGCAGGCCGTGGGTCTGTTGTTGCTCAGCAGGATCTTGTTCGGTCGATTCGGCGGCGGTCCCAGCCGGCGGATGCACTGGCGCCGTCGGATGATGGAGCGCTGGAACCAAATGACGCCCGAGGAGCGCGAGAAATTCTCGAAAGGCATGACGGGACACTGCGGATGGGAGGCGAGGTCCAGAGAGCCGACGGCTTGAGCGTTCAGAATGATGTCATCGCTGTCGACGTCGCGCCCTACGAGATTGAAAAGACGTTCAACGCAGAGACCGCAGAGGCCGCAGAGAAGAAATGCCCAAGGATTTCTCAGCGTGCTCTGCGAGCTCTGCGTTCAAACGTCGCATTTTTTCACGGGCGCCTACGGGGTCGGGCTCTCGTGAACGGCGCAGACATGTTCGGTGAGCTCGATATCCGGAACCAGGTTGAAACGCAAGGCAGCGGTCCAGGGCTTCGTATAGGCCTTGGGATCATCAACTGTGATCCCAATGTCCAGGGTCCCAACAGTACGGCGCCGGAAGCGTTCGGTTAGATGCAGGGCGTCGCTGTGGGGGTGACCGCCATTGTCGAGCCAGGTGTCATCGACGAAGCCGATCGTGTCGACCACCAGAGTGTCGCCCTC
>QHWL01000752.1 GCA_003222555.1 Acidobacteriota bacterium
GCGTATTCCGCGCAAGGCGTTCATCGACTCGGATCCGGCGTTCACCCAGCTGGCGATTGCGAAGGCCGAGCCGTGGTACGTCGAGTTTTTCAGGGCGTTCGATCGCCTCTTCACCTTCGGGGCGAACGTCGGCACACCCATGTCACCCATCCCGATCGGCGCGTTTACGTGGCACAAGACCTGGCAGCCGATAACTTTGGAGGACTGGCGCTCGAACGCGACCCCACGCGATCGCTTTACAACCGTCATGACGTGGAAGATAGAGAGCTTCACCGACGTCGGCGGCAATAAAGATCGGGAGTTCATGAAATACATCGACCTGCCCTCTCGCACCAGGCAGCCCTTCGAGCTGGCGGTCAACGGCCCTCAAGAGCTGCTGCGCGAGCACGGGTGGGAGACGGTGGACGCCATGGCCGCGTCACGCACGCCGTGGGACTATCGCGACTTCATTCATCGGTCAAAGGCCGAGTTCGGCGTGGCCAAGCACACGTACGTCGCGACGTGCTCCGGCTGGTTCAGCGATCGCACGGAGTGCTATCTTGCGTCGGGCCGTCCGGCGCTCGTACAGGACACGGGCTGGACGGCCCATCTGCCCAGCGGCGAGGGATTGATCGCCTTCTCGGACCCTGAGGGGGCCATTGCCGGCATCGATCGCATCAACAGTGATTACGCGCGACACGCGCGGCGCGCCGAAGAGATCGCGCGCGAACACTTCGATGCCGGACGCGTGCTTTCACGGCTCATCGAAGAGGCGTGCGCTTGAGAATCGCTCACGTCTTTCACGGCTCGCGGGGCCCCACCCCCGCTCACACGCGTCTCGCGCCTGCGCGCTCGACGCGGGCTCAGGGCTGTCGCGCTCGTTCGGGCCGCAGGCGCTGCGCGCGCGATGTGAGCCGCTGATGAGAATCGCTCACATCGCGCCGGTGGCAACGACGATCCCGCCGTCAAAATCCGGGTCGGTCGAACAGATGACCTCGCTCCTCACCGAAGGGCTCGTCGCGCGAGGTCACAACGTGACGCTTTTCGCCACCGCGGATTCGACGACCGGGGCAACGCTGCACGCGATCTACCCTCACGGCTACTGGCACGATTCGAACATGTGGCCGTGGGAGTTGTACGAGATGCTGAATCTCGCCGCCGCCGTCGAACGCGCGCACGATTTCGACATCATCCATTACGAAGCGGCGTATTATCCGATGTCACTCGCCTTCTCGCGGCTTTCGCCGACGCCGATCGTGCAGACACTGCATCATTCGCCGAGCCAAGCGGAGATTCGCCTGTGGTCGCGGTATCCCGACGCGCCGTTCGTCGCCATCTCGAACGAACAGGCGCGCCTTCTCGACGGCCTCAACGTGGTGGACACCGTGCTCCACGGCATCGACACCGATAACTTCGCGTTCCGTGAAAAACCCGGCGACTACCTGCTTTTCCTCGGGCGCTTCACGGAAGGCAAAGGCGTGCTGCAGGCGATCGAGATCGCCAAACGCGCCGGCATGCGGCTCATCCTCGNNNNCGTGAGAAGGTCGCGCCGCACGTCGATGGCCGCCACGTCGTCTATCATGGCGAGGCTGACCACGAGGCGAAGGTGCAGCTGTTTGGCGGTGCGCGGGCGCTCCTCTACCCCATCCAGGCCGCCGAACCATTCGGGCTGGTGCTGGCGGAAGCCATGGCGTGCGGGACGCCGGTCGCCGCACTCGACCGGGGCGCGGTCGGCGAAGTGGTGGACCAGGGCGTGACCGGCATCATCTTCGAGAATCTCGAGCAGATGGCGAACGAGCTCCCGCGCGTGTTCGATCTCGATCGCCGCCGCGTCCGCGCCCGGGCGGTCGCGCGCTTCGGCGCCGGGCGCATGGTCGATGAGTACGTCGCCGTCTATCGGCGGCTCGTGGAGGCGCGCGATGACCACAGTGGAGACTGACACGCCGGGTCTCGCCGGCCGGACGATCCTCGCGGTCTTCGCGCATCCCGACGACGAGTCGGTCGCCTGCGGCGGGACGCTCGCCCGTCTCGCCGACGCCGGCGTGCGCGTCGTGCTGCTTTGCGCTTCGCGTGGTGAAAGCGGATCGACCTCCGATCCGTCGCTCGTCTCCGACGGCGATCTGGGACGCGTTCGCGCTCAGGAGTTGCGCGATGCCGCGGCCGTGCTCGGCATTTCCGACGTGCTCATTTTCGAGCACCCTGACGGCGACTTGAGGTGGGCCGACGTCCCGGAACTGCACGACGAAATCGTCGCGACCATCCGTCGCTATCGGCCCGACGGCGTGATCACGTTTGCGGAGGACGGATTGTACTGGCACCTCGATCACATCGGCATCCACGAGCGGACGTACACGGCGGTGCTGTCGCTCGGGGCCGACGCACCGCCGCTCTATTACGTCACGATGCCGAAAGGCGTGATGCGCGAGGTGGTCGAGGCGGCGATCGCCAGCGGCTGGGCGCCCGAAGACTCGAGCTTCTGGGGTATCGAGCCCGACGCCTTCGGCGACGAGGCCAAGCCGCCGACCTTTGTCGTCGACGTTCGCGACTGGGTCGCGCGCAAGCTCGCGGCGCTCCGCTGTCACCAGACGCAAATGGGCGCCCGTAACCCCTTCGCGCAGATCGACGAAACCGTCGCACGACGCTGCTTGGGCATCGAGCAGTTCCGTCGCGCGCCCATCGAGACTGCCGGCGATTCGGTGCTCGAGCGACTCGCCGAGCCCGTAACCAGCTCATGA
>QHWL01000755.1 GCA_003222555.1 Acidobacteriota bacterium
CGCCTACGACCTGTTTGGCAACGGCAAGACCGCGCTCAAAGTGTCGGTGGGTCGCTATTCGATCCGCAACGTGGGCGCCGCGGTGGATTATCCATCGGCACAACAGGCCGGAAGCACGACGCGGACCTGGGCCGATGCGAACGGGAATTACGTCCCCGACTGCGATCTCAGAAACTCGGCCGTCAACGGCGAGTGCGGGGCGTGGAATGACCTCACCTTCGGTCAGATCAAAGCCTCCAGCACGCGCCGGGCGGCGGATGCGCTGACAGGCTTCAACCTGCAGAACTACAACTGGCAGGGCTCGGTTTCCGTCCAGCACCAGCTGCGGCCGAATATGGGGCTCAATGTCGCCTATTACCGCACCTGGTACGGCGGGTTCCTGGCCCAAGACAATCAGGCCGTAACGACGGCTAATTACGATACGTACTGCATCACATCGCCGACCGATAGTCGGCTGCCGTACAGCGGCCAGAAGATCTGCGGCCTCTATGACGTCACGCCGACGCGCTTCGGCCAGGTCGACAACCTGGTGACTCAGGCGTCGCACTACGGGAAGCAGACCGAGGTCTTCAGCGGCGTCGATGTCACCTTGACGGCGCGCTTTAGGGATGTTGGGCGGATCCAGGCGAGCCTGAGCACGGGGCAGACGGTGAACGACACCTGCGATTTCAATAATCTTCCGCAGGTGAACACGCTCCTGGTCCAAGGGATGACGCCAGCGGCCACTGCCCCTGTGACGCCTAGGACGCCGGCGTTCTGCCACATCAGCTCGCCGTGGTCCGGCGGGACGGGGTTCGGTTTCAATGTCGTCTACCCGCTCCTCTGGAACATCCAGACCAGCGCGGTCTACCAGAACAAGCCGGGCTACCCGATCACCGCCAGCTACGTGGCCACCAACGCGGAGATCCGCTCGTCACTCGGCCGGAACCTGGCGGCGTGCCCCAGCCAGACCGCTGCCACGTGTACCCAGACGGTCACCGTCGCCATGATTCCTCCCAACACGATCTACGACGATCGGATCAAGCAGCTGGATCTCCGTTTCAGCCGGACGTTCCCGATAGCGGGGAGGACCAAAGTGCAGGGGAACTTCGACCTCTATAACATCTTCAACGGGAACACCATCCTCAACGAGCAAACGAGGTACGCCACGACGAATAACCAGTGGATGAACGCGATACAGATTATGGGCGGGCGCCTGCTCAAGGTCAGCGCCCAACTGAGCTTCCAGAAACGCTGCGGGGCGAAGCCTGTTACTCAGGCTTCGTCCCCCGGTCACTACACTTTGCGGACCGGCAGCGCATGCACGCTCTACGGCGACATGTCCGGCGGGTTGGCGGTCATCATCAGCGACGTCCCCAAGACGTTGGTCTATCGGATCGCGCGGTTCATCAATCGCGGGCGGATCGTCATTCCTCAATCAACCGTCACAACGGCGCAGACAACCTGGCCCTGACGATCGCACGAGCCCGCTTGTGACGGTCACAGGGCCCACGAGAACCGGGGATCGCGCTCGCATCGCACGGCAAGCTGGATGAAGCCGTCGCTGATGGCGCCTGGGAATCCAAAAGCTTGATTTATCCCTTCGCGGATGGCCTTCTGTGATTATTTTGAGACAATTTGCTCTTGACCGCTGCCAACCGCGGTGATACATGCTAGACACACATACCGTTTGCTGCTGAGGAGGAAGGAAAGCCACAGACGTCAGACGTCTCGAAAATCGCGCGTCTCTTCGAGACAGCCGCGCACGCCCGAGACAGGCGTGCGGCTCACAACATCTAGTCGCGGACTCGGGCACTCTTTGAGGAGGAGAAACGATGACCGTTCACAGAATCGCGCGTCTCGTTGTCGTCGTGGGGTGTCTCGTACTCCTGCCGGCCCTTGCGTGGGCGCAGGCGGAGTCCGGCGCCATCGCGGGGGTCGTGAGAGATACGTCGGGTGCGGTAATGCCGGGAGTCACGGTGGAAGCGGCCAGCCCTGCTCTAATCGAAAAAGTCCGCAGCGTCGTGACGGACAGTCAGGGACTCTACAGAATCGTGGATTTGCGGCCTGGCAGCTATACCGTCACCTTCACGCTGCCCGGCTTTAGCACCTACAAGCGGGACGGCATCGAGTTGACGACGGGGTTCACGGCGACGGTCAATGGCGATATGAAGGTGGGGGCGCTCGAGGAGACGGTCACCGTTTCGGGGGCGGCCCCGATCGTGGACACGCAGAACGTTCAGCAGCAAACCACCCTTACGCGTGCCCTGCTGGATGCGGTCCCGACCAGCAGACGTCCGTCCCAGCTACTCACGCTCATCGTGGGGGCCGACGCACAAGGGACGAACTTCCACGATGTCGGCGGCGTTGGAACCGACCGCGGTTTTTTTGGAGTCCACGGCCAGAAGCCGGACGACATGACCTTCAATTTCGCCGGCATGGATTCGAGAGTGTTCAGCGGCGGCGGCTTCCAATACAACGCGCACACTTTCGAGGAAGTCGTCGTCGAGACGGCCGCCGGGTCCGCCGAAGCGACGACGGGTGGTGTCCAGATCAACATCATCCCGAAAGATGGCGGCAACATCTTCTCGGGAACCGTGAGTACCGAACTCACCGGCCCCAAGCTGTCGAGCGACAATCTGAACGACAATCTGCGCGCCCGTGGCTTGACCGCGGCGCCGTCAGTCAGAAAGTACTACGACGTCGGGGGAGGGGTGGGCGGCCCGATCAAGCGGGACAAGCTGTGGTTCTTCTCCGCCGCCCGGGCGGAGGACACATCTACCAGGTGGGCAATTACTACAACAAGCGACAGGGCACCCTGTTCTACGAGCCCGACTTGAGCCAGCAGGCCTACAACCGCGATTACTCCAAGGACGCCTCAGTCCGCTTGACGTGGCAGGCCGCTGCCAAGCAAAAGTTCGTGGTCGCCTACACTCAGCATCCAGGCTGCCAATGCGTGTTTGCGATCTTGGAACAGGTGCCCCCAGCTGCCATCAGGACGCCCGAAGCCGTCGCGGA
>QHWL01000015.1 GCA_003222555.1 Acidobacteriota bacterium
CTCGACGACCCAGTCTTCAATGCTCCGAAGCTCGGTCGGACCGGCGGCCTTTGAAACCAGACGGAAGCGATAGAGCTCGCCGACCGGTGTCGACAAAGGCGCCAGCTGTGGCTGGATGTTATTGGGAAGGTCGGCCTGCGTCAGGCGCTCGAGCACGCGCTGCCGCGCGAAATAGTCGTCGACCTGATCGTCGAAGGTCAGCGTCAGGAAGGACAACCCAAACTGTGTGTGCGAGAACATCCGGACGGCGTGGGGGACGCCCGACAGCGCGATCTCGAGCGGGATGGTGATCTGCTTTTCCACTTCCTCCGGCGCGTGCCCGGGAAACAGCGTAATCACCGTCGTCTGGATGTCCGCGACGTCGGGAAACGCTTCGACGGGCAGCGATCGAAACGCGACAACGCCGGCGGCAATGAACAACCCCGTGAGCAGCAGGAGAAACAACGGCTGATAGAGTGCGAACGAGACGCATCGCTTTAGCATCAGCCGGCCCTCTTTTCTTCCTCCTGACGGAGCAAGAGGGCGCCGTCGACGACCACGCGCTCGCCGGCCCGAAGGCCGCTCAGGACACGCCGTTCGGTACCCTCGTCTTGTACCACCTCGATTGCGCGGCGGACGAAGCGGCCCGGCTCGGTCGAGAGGTACACCCATGTTCGCCCGTCCTGAGTGAACGCGGCTCGCGAAGGCACGGTGAGTACGCGCTCCGCCTCGCCGACGCCGAGCGCGATGGAAGCGAACATCTCGGGCTTCAGCCGGCCGTTCCGGTTCGGCGCGCTGACGCGCACTTTGGCTGTTCGCGTGGCCGGGTCGATCACTTCACTGATGTAGTCCACCCGCCCCCGGAACTGCTCGCCCGGATACGCCGTCGTAGCGACCGTCGCGACTTGCCCAATCGTCACCAAATGCAGGTCGCGTTCGAAGATGTCGCCCATCACCCACACCGACGACAGGTCGGCCACGGTGATGATTGGCGTACTGTCGGTCTGAACGAACTGGCCATCGGTGACCTTCCGTTCGATGATCGTGCCGGTCAACGGCGACAGAATCGGCACCCGGCCATCGAAGCGCGCCAGCTCGTTCTCGCCGCGCAGCCCGAGCACGGCCAGCGCCTCCTCGGTGCGAGCGACACGCGACCGCGCTTTGGCGAGGTCGTTCTGAGCCTGCTGGAGGGCAATCCTCGACGCCGCCTGATGGTCGTAGAGATCCTGGGTCATCGCAGCGGTTTTCTCGGCGAGCTCGAGATCCCGGTGGCTCTCGACATGGTCTCCGACCGCGGCGGTCACCTCGCGGCTGTTGATCGCGCACAGCGCCTGCCCTTTCCTGACGCCGTCGCCGACCTTTGCACGAAGATCGACCACCTGACCTGGGAGGGGCGCCAGTACCCGCGCCAGCCGATCCTCGTCGAACTGCACCTTGCCTGCAACGACGAGCGTTCGGGGCACGGCGTGCTCGCGGATGACATCGATCTTGATGGCTCCGAGCATCGCTGAATCGACGACCACGGCCGTGGGCTCGGAGTCGCGCCGATTCAAGCCGGACGCGGAATCGCGCGGCACGTCCGTCGCGGCGTCGGTCCGTCCGCCGCATCCGGAGAGCGCGACCGAGCCAAGCGCGAATGCCGCTAGGCATTTCAAGAGAGGTCTCGCGTTCATTTCACAACCTCCGCCCCGACGGCGGCGTTCAACCGCGACGCCGCGCGTCGGAGACTCGCCTGCGCGTCGAGGTAGCTCTGCATGGTGTCGTTGAACGCCCGCTGCGCGTCGAGCAACTCGAGAAGCGATGTGCCACCGGCTCGATAGGTGTACGCGGAGATGTCGCGCGCGCTGGTGGCGGGCTTGAGCAGATCGTGTTCGATCGCGTCGACCAGATCGTGGTTCGTCACGTACTCGTGATACGCGATCCGCACCTCCGCCAATATTTGCGCTCGACGAGCGGAAAGCTGACGCACCACCTGCTCGCCTTCCGCGCCCGCTCGGGCGATTTCGCCCTGATTGCGGTTGAACACCGGAAGCGGCGCGCTCACAAAAAATCCGAGCGAGTTCGAACGCCCAGCGAGGCCTTGCTGCCGCCGGTACTCGGCGCCGACGCTGTAATCGATCTTGCCAACCGCTTCCTGAAGGCGCAGGTCGGCGACCGAGCGCGCCTGACTCAGTTGCAGCGCGCGGAGATCGGGCCGCGTCTCAAGCGCGACCTGCTCCAATCGTTCGACGTCGGACGCCGTCGCGGCGCTCGCCCCGCCCAGATCGCCGACAAGATCGAGGGGATCGGACGCCGAACGCCCGAGCAGCGTGCGCAGGCGCGCCGTCGCGGCGGCAAGATCGAGGTCCGCACGCACGACGGTGCTGCGGAACTGCAGCATGGCGACGTCCGACCTGGTCGATTCGAACGGGGCAATCGAACCAGCGACGACGCGCGCACGGTTGACGTTGGCGAGATCCTCGAACGTCCGCAGGTTGGCGGCCACCAGTGTCCGCGTCGCCCGGGCCGCCAGCACATCGATGCACGCCAGCGTCACCTCGAGGCGGAGGGCGCGCACGGCATCGGCGAATTGCGATTCCGCCAGCGACCGCGCGGCCGAGGCGAGCTCCACCCGCGCCTCTCGTTTTCCGCCGCGCTCGACCGGCAAATCGACACGGAGGGCGACCTCCGAAGGTCCGCCGTTGTTCGTTAGGTCGAAGCCGCTGCCGAGCAAGTCCAGGTGATCGGCACTGAAGCTGGCGACCGGATTGGGCCGAAGGCGCGCCGTCACCATCGCCGTGTCCGCGATCGCCAAATTGCTCCGCTCGGCCAGGAGGCTCAAGTTCCGCCGTACAGCCTCGTCGACCGCCTGCGCGATCGTGAGGGTCGCCGGAGCGGCTGGCGGGAGGGACTGTGCCATCGCGAATGATGCGGCGACCACACCCCACACCAGGGCCAGAGTGAATCGGGTTTGCAACATCAAACGACTCCAGAAGAAGCGGCGGCAAAGAGTCCGCCACGGTCGGCCATGCTTCACGGCACGAACAACCAGTACCGAAGGTCGCGTCAGCACGTGAAATGCCGACGCAGCGTGTTCGCGATCAGCGCGAAGCAAAAAGAGACGGGGAACGATCAGGCGGGAGGCGCGCGGCTCGTGCGACAGCCGCAAGCGATGTCGAGTCGAACGATCAGATCGGACCGGCAGCGGTACCGCGCCACGAGGTCCGGAGGTGCGTGCGCGCGGGGGGACAACAGCGGCGTCGATGGCCCATCGCCTTGAATTGGTTCGTCGCGCGGCAAATCGCGGTCTTGCCACGTCGTCGCCGGTGAGCGCTCCGCCAGCGCCAGCGCCTTCTTGGGCACTTGGGTCGTCAGGTGGCCCGAGCCGTCATTCACCCAGACGACCAAATTGCGATCGGTCGCGGCAACGACATCGAGATCGCCATCGCGATCGATGTCGGCGGTCACGACTTTCCGGAATGCGAAGTGGTATCGGTTGGAGACGGTCCGCTCGAAGGTGTCGACGTCAACCGGAGTGCCGACGCCGATCTCGGCATTCACCGGCAACGTCGCGGCGCTTGCCGAAGGGGCCAACGCGCCGACCAACGGGACGACCGCCGCCGCCGTGAACGCCGCCCGGCGCCAACCGGTGGAGAACATCGCGAGGATCATAACGTAAGTCGTCTGGCTTCCGAAGTTGTTGGTTTTTCGTAAGTGAGGTCCGGCCAAGTGTCCGCCTTCACAGCCTGCGAAAAAATGCGACGTCTGCACGCTGAGCTCGCAGAGCACGCTGAGAAATCCTTGGGCATTTCTTCTCTGCGGGCTCCGCAGTCTCTGCGGTTGAACGTGGGCTGTTCACAATCTCTTCAGGCCGGCTACATTAGCTTTCCCAAAGGACCGAGATCGACGTTCAAATCCTCGGGGGTGAGGCCGAAGCGTTTGCCGATGTCCCCGACGGTCTCTTCGAGCCGCATCAACGCAACGCCCACGGCTTCAACTTCCTTGCGCGTGAGCGTCTTCTGCTCCATCCGCCTGATCGCCTGACGCTCCATCAACCGGCGCAGGAATTCGACAATCGTCAGCACCAGCTGCGCCACCGATCGCTGAACATCGTCGGGCTCGGGGTTCCAGCGTCGAGGCGCGGAGTCGCGGCGCGAGCGGGACACGTTCGCGCGCGGCTGACCTGAGCGTGTCGAACGGAACTGCCTCGAGCCTGCAGAAGGCCGCATGCGGAGTTCGATTTCACGCCGAAGCGCGCGCAGCTCAGCGGCGGTGACGGGCGCTGGTGCGGCACTCGCCGCACGCGCGACGGCCCCTGCGCGGCGCACGCGGGGCCGCTGTTTTTTGGATCGTTTTTTCACGCGCGGTTTCGTCCGGCCGGAAGCAGTCGTCGTCGAGCGCGACGCGTCGGCGCATGGGAATCGCGCGGCAGCACGCGATCGGCCGCGCAGAGAATCGACGAGAGGCGCAAGTAAATCAGGTCGATGCCGGCGACGCCAAGCGTCACGTCCCCCGTGGCCATCACGCCTTTGTTGAGCAAATGATCTATCAAGTCGAGGAGACTCTCTGCCGGCGTTTCGAGCACCGCCTTGGCAACCGTCTCACGCCGAAACGCGGGCGGCTCACGCAAGGCGGAGGACCGCGCAACCAGGCGGCGCCGAGCGCGGGAAGAAGGGGATCGCGCCATCGAGTCAGTCCTGAACGAAGCTGTACGCCGGCCATGGACCGCTGAGCGTGACCCGGTAGCCCTCGCGGTCGAGCGTGCGCGCCTCCCGCGCCGCCAGCGAGCGGAATCGGGCGGAGCGCGAAGCGGGCACGAGAAACGCGGCATCGAGGAGCAACGGTCCACCCTGCACCGGCAGCTCGCTGGCTGCACGGCGTTTCGACAGACTCGCCTGTCCTGCCAGCAAATCGTACAGTTCCGCGACGGTGTCGCTCGCGCGCCCCGCCAACTCGGCGGCCGCGTCGCGCTGGGCCTTTTTGCGCGCCAGATATCCGATTCCGGACCGCCCGCCGCGAGCGGCCGGTTTCGCGACGCCTCGCTTGCCGCCCGTTGCTCGCGCACGGTCGAGGACGACGCGCACGCCCCACTCGCGATGGTTCGCCACATTCGCCTCTGCTCGCCGCGCAGGTGAGCGAGCGCGCGCTCGTCGTTCGTGAAGATCGTAAAGAGCTTCATCGGCAGGACGGCCGCCGCGTCGATGAACGCCTCCACGACCGCTTCGTGCGCAACTGCCGCACGCGACACCCAACCCAGATCGGACAATCGGCTGTTGATCGTCCCCTCACCGTATCGACTCAGCGGTGCGTCAGCAACTGCAAGCCATTTTCTCAGACCACCGGGTCGCACCGTCTTGACGGCATTCGGATCTCCGGTATCCAAGAGACGCACCGGGCCCATGCCTGCCAGACCGGCAGGCGTCCGCGCCAGCGCGGGCCGGCGCGCCGAGGCAATCAAGCAGTAGACGTAGGTCCCGGTTGGGGTCTTCGCCATGTCACTCAGCGGCGACGCTCGAGTCCGGTCGACAACTTATGTTCGCAGTTCGCAGGCCATTTTTTACCGCAGAGCACGCAGAGCACGCCGAGAGCTCTTAGCATTATCTTCTCCGCGGCCTCGGCGGTCTCGGCGGTTAACGGTTTCTTCACGGGCTCTGAAGGCCTATGCCACGTAACCTATCTTCTTCGAATCCACGTGCGCGCCCAGCGATCGAGCACCGCGACGCCTCGCGGCGGCGGCGCCGCCAGCGGGGTCAGGATGATAGCGCACTCCCGCGACCTCTGCCGGCACCGGCGCTCGAGCAGCGCCAGCTGACGCTGCTCGGCCGCGGCGACCGCGCGGCAGCGCAGACACCGACCCGGCGCGAGCGTCAGCGCATTGACGATGACAGCCGGCGCCGCTAGCCGCAAGCGCCGCAGGCGCGCGATCAGGCGTTCGGTCTCGAGCCGCGGCACTTCGGCGGCACGCGTGACGACAATGAAGCGCGCCTGCTGTCGATCCTCGAAGAGCGCCTGCAGCCGGCGAATCGACTTCGACAGCTCGACGAGCTCCGCGGCAAGCCGGCCGGGACGCACGAGCCTCCGGTACTTGAGCAGCATGCGGAGCAGCACCTGCACCCATTCGCGCGCGGCGCCGGGCAGCTCGAGCAGGCGGAGCGTATGTCCGGTCGGCGCCGTATCAAGGATGATCAGGTCGAAGCTCGCGGCGGACGGTCGACCATCTTGTTCCGGGCGCAACGCTGTCCCTGGCGTTCCATGAGTGTCCGGCTGCAGCAGATCGGCGACAGCCAATACGCCGAGAAGCTCGTCGATGCCCGGCGGTGCGAGATCTATCAGCTCGCCGACCCCACGTCCGCCGCGAAGGGCGTCGACTCCTCGTTGCGCACCGAACGCGGCGACAATTTCATTGAGCGCCGCTTCCAGGGCTCCGCGCCGGGCACCAAGCGCGGCTGCGGCATCCAGCTCGCGCACCCGCAGATTCTTCGGCGCGTCTCGGACCCCTTCGGGACGATCGCCGACCGCCGCGCCGAACACGTCGGCAAGGGAGTGCGCCGGATCGGTCGACATCAACAGCACGCGTCGCCCGGATTCTGCACGCGCGAGCCGCACGGCAGTCGCCGCGGCCGTCGTGGTCTTGCCGACGCCGCCTTTGCCACCAAACAGCAGCATCCGCGCACCGTCGAAAGCGTCGATCGATTCGGGAGCGGCGACGCACAAGCCGGGGTCCCCTCGGGCAGCCCGCCCGAGGTCCCGAGGTTCCGAGCGCGGCAGGCGCGTCGACACGGCCTGTCGGTCGGGCGAATGCGAGGGGGCGACAGCCTTGAGCCAGCGGCTCCGCGTGTCTGGCCCCGACAAGTGCTTTCCGATCTTCACGAGCTCGGCGACGCCGCGCGGTTCACGCACCGCCGCTGGCACGAATCGAAGCAGCCGCTTCGCGCCAAGACGTCGCGGGATGCGATCGATGACGCGCCGCTCGTCTGCCCGGAGCCGGTCGCAAATCGGACAGGCGGAGCCGTCGGGGATGACTCGATTAACGATGACTTCGGCGACAGGGATCCGCGAGCGATCCAGCGCTGTCAGAGCGTCAGCGCTTTCGGCGAGCGAGAGGTCTTCGGGAAGCATCACCCAGTGAAAGGCCGACCGACGCGGGTCCCGAAGCAGCTCACCGGCTTCGTGCGCCTGTTCGGCAATGAGCGTGATCAGCCGGTCGGCGGCTTCCGGACGCCGGACGCGCGCCAGCTGCTCGCGAATCAACCGATGCTCGGCTTGAAGCCCGCTAAGCACGTCGGCCACGGCTACGACGGTCTCGGGCGCGCCAAGCAGGCGTAATGTGTGGCCGGTGGGCGCCGTATCGACGATGACGAGGTCGTAACTATTCTTTACTGCGCGCGGGGCCCCACCCCCGCGCGCCAAAGACCTCGCGCTCGAGCGTAGACTCTCGCGCTCGGCCGTTGCGCCCGTCTGGGCCGGTCCTCTCCTGCGCGCCGAGGACCTCGCGCTCGAGCGCAAACTCCCGCGCTCGGCCGCGGTGCCGGCCTGCGCCAGCCTGACTATCTCCACCATCGCGATGAGCTCATCGATGCCGGGAATCGACAACCCTAGCAGCGCGTCGACGTCTTCGCGGTCGAGCCATGTCCCATGTTCCACGATGTCGCCCAGCGCTCGGCGGTGATCGACCAGCCACCGTTGAAACGCCTGCGGCCCATCGAGCTCCACGGCCCACAGCCGCCCGGCCCCAATGCGCACCGGCGACACGCGCGCAGAGAGCCGCACCCCGAGCGCGTCGCCGAGTGAATGCGCCGGATCGGTCGACACAACGAGCACACGGCCGCCGCTCCTGGCCACGGTCACTGCTCGCGCGGCCGCGCACGTGGTCTTGCCGACGCCGCCTTTACCGCCGAAGAAGGTGAACTGTGGAGAGGGGGAAGGCAAAAGGCAAAAGGGCAAAAAGGAAGATGGCTGCTCTAGCTTCTATCTTCTTCCTCTTCCTTGTAAGTTTCCAGTTCGATGCCGGTAATTCTCACATCGGAGGAGATGGTGAGGGCAGTCCATCGATCGGCTTTGATCTCTCGAATCCTGGCGAACACGTCGCGCTCGATTTCCTCGAACTCGGCCTGGGACATCTCCCCGAGCTCGAGCTGCATCTGCGCCTCGAGAAGCCGCTCGCGCAGCCCCGAATCGTCGTGCGCCTCGGCTTCAGCAGCGGTGACGATCTGGTCGAGGACGAACCGGAGGCTGCCGATCAACAGGGAATCAAGGATGAACACTGGAATTGGTGATTGCTGATTGGTGATTGCTGATTGGTGATTGCTGATTGCTGGCTGATTTTTCGAGGTTGAGCAATCAGCAATTCGCAATCCAATTACGCCTTTTCGAGCTTGAGCCGGATATTCACGAAATTATATGGTGGCCACGGGCCCGTGTACTTGAAAGTCAGCTTGTCGAAGCGGCTCGCGATGGATTTGACTCTCGCGTCGAACGCCTGCTCCTGATCGCGAGAGATGAGAAACGCGGCGTTCATGATCATCTTGTCGCCGATCGGCTTGTTAATGCGCGAGGCCACCGACACGTCTCGGAGCTGATCCAGAATCTCGGCCACGTAACGTTCCGACTGCGACTGCAGCGCAGAGTCGACAAGGCGGCCGTACTGCATTCGGGCGAAGTAGGTCGGCCCTTTCTGGGTGGAGATCTCTTTCTTGAGGCGGCTGATGTCCTCGTCCTGCCCCTCGACCTCGCGGATCGCCTGTTCGCGGTCCCACAGAATCTTCAGGCCGAACTCCAGCTTGTTCTGCATCTTGTCGAGCACGTCGCCGAAGGCTTCGGCCGCCGACCGTAAAAGCTCGACGATGTCCTCGCGCGTCTTGAAGATCGTGCCGAACGACATCGGAATAACCGTGTGCTCGCGCATGACCGTCTCGTTGACCCGCTCGTGGGCGAGCACGTTCTCGCGCGTCGAGTCGAGCACCTCGAGCGGCGCGTCCGAGACGACGGCCGCCAGGTTCCTGTAGTGCACCGTGTACACATCCGATGGAGCCGCGCCGATGCCGATGGGCCCGAACCTCAACGACTCGGGCGCCTCGATGATGCAATAGACGTATTTGCCGCGGCTCGTGTGGGCGTCGGCGGCCGTCCTGCCCGTGTGGAGGACCCTCTCCGACGTCCGCCTCGCGGCGACGTGCGGCGCCGCTTTGGCCTGGGCGGCGCGGGCGCCGCCGCCGTTACGGCCTGACGCGGCCTTCGCAGCAACGGTGGAGGCGCCCTTCTTAGCTGCGCGTTTGCGAAGCACGCTCACAGGCGCGCCGCCGCGCTCGGTCCGGCGCGGGCTAGCCGATGGTTTTCGCATATTTGCCGCTCCTGCGGATCTTCCTGGCTGGCGTCGACTGCGGCGCCCGGTCGAGAATCTTGCGAATCTCCTTGACGAGATCTTCGGGCAAGCATGGCTTCGTGACAAACGCGTCGCATCCGGCTTTCGCGGCTCCTTCCGAAATCCCCTCGAGCGCATGCCCGGTGAGCGCCACAACGGGGATGCGGTTGGTACGCGCGTCCTCCTTGAGACGGCGCGTCGCTTCCCAACCGTCCATCACCGGCAGCGACAAGTCCATCAGGATGATGTCGGGCGCCGCGTCGACGGCGCGCTGCAGCGCCTCTATGCCGTTGACGGCCTGAATGACATCAAACCCTGAGAACTCGAGATATTCGGAGTACATCTCCCGGGCATCCGGGTAATCGTCGACGACGAGCACTCGACGGCGCTCTGTTTTGTCTTTCATCGCCGTATTTTAATGGGAAGTGTCACCGTAAAGGTCGAGCCTCGGCCCCTATCGCTTTGGACTTCGAGTCGGCCGCCAATCATCTGCGCGAGCCGACGGCAAATCGACAAACCGAGGCCTGTTCCGCCGTAGGCGCGCGTCGGCGAATTGTCGAGCTGACGGAAGTCTTCGAAGATTCTTTCCTGATCGACCGGCGCGATCCCAATGCCGGTGTCGCTGACCGAGAGCGTCACGGCGCGCTCTTTCTGGATCCGCCGGGCGCTGATCGTGACGCCGCCGTGGTGCGTGAACTTGAGCGCGTTGCTGAGGAGATTGAGCAGAATCTGCTTGACCTTCTGGCGATCGGTCGAGATCGGCCGCAGCTCTTTCGGCACATCGACCGTGATCGTGAGCTTCGACCGCAGAATGATCGGCTCGAGCTCGGATTTCACTTCGGCCACCAGCTCCGGAACCTTGAACGTCGAGATCTGCAAGGGCATCCGCCCCGCCTCGATTCGGGAGATGTCGAGGATCTCGTTGATGATCGTGAGCAGGTGGCGGCCGTTCGATTCGATGCGGCCGAGCTGCCGCTTCACCGGCGGACCGACGGAACCGGCAACCCCCTGCAGGAGCATCGACGTGTAGCCCAGAATGGCATTGAGCGGCGTCCGAAACTCGTGGGACATGTTGGCGAGGAACTGCGACTTGAGCGCCGAGGCCTGCTCGAGCTCGATGGCCTGGCGCCGCAGCAGCTCGTTCTGCTGCGCGATGTCGGCGGTCGCGGCCTGAATCTTCCGTGCGAGCTCCTCCGACGCCTGCTTGAGCTGCTCGTACAGCTTCGCCTTCTCCATCGCTTCGCGCTGGTCGTGCAGGATGGTGACGACCGCGGTCAACTCGCCGTGCTCGGAGAGGATCTTTCCGGCGATCGCCTCGACCGGCATCTGCTCGCCTGTCTTGGGGTCGATGAGTCCGATTTCGCCGACACGGCGCTGGTCGGCGCTGACGAGCATGCCGGCAATAAAGGAGGTGAAATGCGCGTCGTTGGCTTGCACCCACCGCAGCTCGGGCGCGCTCGCCCGCGCGGGCGTCGTGAACAGCCGTTCGGCTGGCGCGTTCATGAGCGAGGTCCCACCGCTCGCGTCGGTGACGACGATCGGGTCGGCCACCGAGTCGATGATGAGGTTCAACCGATCGCTTTCCGCGTGCGCCTGAATTTCGGCCAAACGCAGCTTGCGGTTGTTCTCCTCGATCTCCTCGCTCGCGCGGCGCAGATCGCTGACGTTGCGCAAAATCGACACGACGCCGGTGCCGTGGCGTCGATCTTCAGTGACCGTGCTGAGAAGCTCGAACAACAGGTCCGAGCCATCAAGAGGGTTGACGAGCAGAAGCTCGCGCCTGGCGGCGCCGGTTTCCTCGATGGCCTTGCTCGACAGCGCCGAGGAAAGGAGCATGTTGTTCATCCGCACGGCGCCGCGCCGTCCTTCGCTCTCCTCCTCCGACGCGGTGAACAGGGCCAGCGCGCGGGCATTCGCGATGAGCAGGCGCCCTTCCGTATCGGTGAGCAGAATCGGGTCGGTGACGGCATTGATGATGCCGTGCAGCAGCGATCGTTCCCGGCTCTGCTTGCGATCACCCTCGGCGAGCGCCTGCTGCCGGAGAATCTCATCGAGCTTCTGGCTGAAGACCGAGTTGAACCAGTGAAACTCATGGCTGAGTGGCGCCGTGCCCGCAATCAACAGAAGGCCAAAGGCTTCTTCCGCCACGCCGGGCACTCCGAGCGGGACGACGTGAAAGGGCGAGTCCTCAAACGGCGTCCACGGCCTGCGCCGGTGTTCGGTCGACGAATGGGAAGCGCCATAAAACGTATACCGCCGCTCGTTGACGATAGCCACGAGTGGATTG
>QHWL01000041.1 GCA_003222555.1 Acidobacteriota bacterium
GCCGTCAGCGTGGCTGCAGTGGCCGGTAGCCGGCCGGCACCGAGTACACGAAGCCTCTTTCACCGAGGTTGACGGTCAGCGTGCCGGAGCGCAGGAACTCATTGACTGCGACGCTCGACGTCAGCATCATGCGGTAGCCGCGTCCCTGAATCAGCGCATTGCCGCCGGCGCTCCCCGGCTCGCCGTCGGGCCACGCGCCGCTCTCGCCGACATAGAGGCGGCCGTTGTCCAGATCGACCGCGAAGCCGAACACCTGCGGGTCGAGATTCTTGTCGATCCGCCGGATCGACTGCAGAGTGCCGACCGAGGAGCCGCCGCTGTTGATCGCGCGGGCGTCGGAGGCTGCGGGCGTCACGCCGATGAAGATCGCGGCTTCCGCGCTCCTGAGCACGCCGGCCGGATCGACCTTCACCTCGAAGTACCACTTGCCCTGCGATTTCGGCTCGCTGACAATGTCGTACACCGGAGTCGCGCCAATCGCGGGTGCTTCGCGAGCCACGGGGACGGAGGGTGCAACCGGGGCTGACGGTACCGACGGTACCGCCGGTGCGACGGGGGCAGACGATGGCGCGGGGGCGGGCGGTGCGGCGGCGACCGCATTCGCCTTCTGATAGCCGTTGAGCACCGTGACGCGCTCGTTCGTCAGGCGTACGACGCAAACGGTCTTCTGGTAATCGCGTAGTAGATCGGCGAACCATGTGGCTCGGTCGCCCTGACTCCAAGTGATGCCGCACGTGCGATCCCGCGTCTTCAGCCACGCCCGCTCGTCGTCGCGCAGCGTGAGCCGATCGGGGGGCGGCAGCGACTTCACCAGCTCGGCGTACACGCGGTTGATCGTGCGATCTGCGCCACGCAACTCGTCGCCGAGGCATTGGGCGCGCTGCGCGTCCGTCGTAGGATTCTGGCATTGCGCGGACGCCGACACAGCGAGCCCCACAATCGCCGCCGTCGTCGCCAGCGCACGCGAGAGCAGTTGTGTAAACATCGGTCCCGGTCCTCCAGGTTCGAATCGTCTATCGGCTGTTCGCGGGGCGCTGTTCACTTCGAAACTGGACGTCGTGCCGGTAGGCTCGCAAATCTGTGCGCCGCCGAAGTGGTCGCTTGGCCGCGTGGCTAGTTTTCAAGCTAAACCGCTGGCGTCATGAGGTTTATGCGAAAACCGCCGTCACAGCCGAACCACAATCTGTGGCTCTTCGACCCGGTCTTCGACCCCAGTCTCTGTCGTGTTGTGTTGTGTTGTTGACAATCCCTCGACCGCGGCGATAATGACGGGCAACGAAGATTACTTCGGAGATCACCATGCAACATCGCGCGCCGAAATTTTCGAGACCCATTTTCATCGCTCTGATTGGCATGTCGACCGCGGCGGTCACCCTCACCGGCCAGTACACGATGACCGTCAACAGGGACCGGCTCATCAACGCGCAGAACGAGCCGCAAAACTGGCTGATGATGAACGGGGATTACGGCTCCACCCGGTATTCGAAGCTTACTCAGATCAACCGGGACAACGTCAAGAACCTTCGGATGGTCTGGGCCATGGCCCTTGGGGGTATGCAGGACGTCGGGCAGAACGGTCCGGAAAACGAAGTGAATCCGCTCATCGACAACGGCTTGATGTACGCGACGGATGGCTGGGGCACGCTCTATAAAATTGACGCCCGAGATCAGACCAAGGGTCAGTTCGTGTGGGTCACCGATCCCGGAGTCAAGCACCAGGGCAACGTGCCGCGCACGCGCGGCATCGCGTTATGGGAGGATCTTGTCATTGCCAATCTTCCCGACGGCCGCGTGATTGCAGTCAACCGCGACAAGGGCGAAATCGTGTGGGACAGGATGGTGGCGGTCACCAACGAGTTCGGCAGCCGGGAAAAATTCTTGGCGGCTCCTATTACGGCCGACGGCAAGGTCATCATCGCTAACGGGGCAGGCGACGCCAAAACGCGCGGCTGGATCGCGGCACTCGACGCGAGGACCGGTAAGGAACTCTGGCGGTGGTACGCGGTGCCGAAGCCGGGTGAACCGGGCAGCGAAACCTGGAAGGACAAGAATAACGCCTGGAAGACGGGCGGCGCTGGTCTCTGGCAGACCGGCTCCTACGACCCCGCAACGAAACTCACCATCTGGGGTACCGGCAACCCGATCCCGCAATACGATCCGCAAGCGCGTCCCGGCGACAATCTCTACACCAACACGGCGGTGGCGCTGAATGTCGACACCGGCAAGCTGGCTTGGTACTTCCAGTACACGCCGAACGACTCGTGGGACTACGACGAAGTGGGCGTCCACATGCTGTACGACACCACGATTGATGGCCAGAGCAGAAAGGTCGTCGGCCATTTCGGACGCAACGGGTTTTTCTATTCGCTGGATCGGACCACCGGCAAATTCATCAAGGGCAGCCAGTACGTCAACGATCTGAACTGGACCAAGGGGCTCAATCCCAAGACCGGCATGCCGCTCGAGTACGACCCGAAGCTTGACGTGCAGATCTACAATCCCGAAGCCCGGGCGCTGCGCGGGGACGGCACGAAGCGAACCTGTCCGACGTGGCACGGTGGCATCGCTCACCAGCCCACCGCCTATAACCCCGTCAAGAACATCGCTTATGGGGTTGGCATCGAGGGGTGCTTCTCATCGAACGGCGCGGCGGTCGCCTTCCTGTCCCCGCAGGGCCGCATCGACGACAAGGGCAGCCAGAAGCGCTCGTACAGCAGTGACCTGTACTACGGCGCGGTGACCGCGTACGACACGACCAAGCACAAGGTGATCGCCAAGGCGGTCACCAGCATCGAGATTCGTTCCGGCGCGACCGACACGGCTGGCGGCGTGGTCTTCACGGCCTTGCAAGACGGCTGGGTCGTCGCCTATAACGACGAGACGCTCGAGGAGCTCTGGCGCTTCAACGTTGGCACGGCACTGAAGGGCGCACCGGTAACTTACGCGGTCGGACCCAAGCAGTATCTCGCCGTGCAGGCCGGCGGCCGCCACCTGCATCCGGTGAAGTACGACAACCTGCAGGATTCCAGCTACTTGTTCGTCTTCGCGTTGAACTAGAACCTGCAGGACCTGATTTGCTTATTTAGGAACATCGCGGCAGGCCTCGACGTCGGAGCCCCAAAATTCCACGCATTTGGTGTGATCCATCGGCCCCTTGCCGACGATCTTTGCCATCATGAAGTCGGCAATCAGATCGATCTCGCGCGCCTGCAGCGTCGACGGCGGGTCGGGCATGCGCGTGGCGTACGCTTTCAGATCGGCCTCGGTCTTCCCGTAGCAACGCCCGTCGCTGTAAGCGAACTTGTCGAATGCCGGCATCTGCGAGTTGAGACGCCCGCACTTGATCGTCATGACGAGGGCGGCGCGGTTGAGCTTGGTCTCCCGCAGGTTCGCGCCGTCGGGCATCTGGTTGTCCGCCTTGTGGCCGTCCCCGGACCAGCCGTGACAGGCTTGGCAATTCCCCTTTTGCTGATACAGCCTCAGGCCCTCGGCGAGGTCGCTCGGGTCCGGCGCCTGCGCCGTTGGCCTCGGCGCCAACAGCAGCCCGGCGACGATCGCAACGGCCACCACAACGGAACACACATGAGGCCACACAGATTGTTCGCGCGTGTCAGTCACGCCACCCCTCACGAAAATCAACCACGCCAACCGCACGCGGTATATCCGTTACCAAACGCTACTTCTCTATTCAGGGATCAATGCAAACGTCCACACCGAGCCCCCTGTGGGTACTGAACCCGCCGCAACGCGCCTGGCAAGGGTGCCACCCAGTCCCGACGCAATGGTGACGTATTGCCGACCCTTGTGAGTGTAGGTGATCGCCGTAGAATTGATGCTCGAGCCCGTCTTGAACTGCCAAATCGTTTTTCCGGTTTCCGTGTCGAGGGCAATGAACTCACCCGTCAGTTAGCCGGTGAACATCAGCCCGCCATCGGTCACGAGCGTGCCTGCCGAAACGGGCATATCGGTCAGCGGCACCTCCCATTTCTTCTCGCCGGTCAGCGGATTTATCGCCACGAAGTGACCGACCACGTCGCCGGGCTTGGCGACTGGGGGCGTGCCCACGACGCCGGTGGAGTTTGTGCCAAGTATTTGTGGTTGCGGCAGCGCGAGCTTCTGTACGCGCGGCAGGTTCCACGAGTTGGTGTACACGAGTCCAGTGTTCGGATTGAACGCAATCGGCACCGCGTTCAAGCCACGCTGCGGCCAGATTTCGACCTCTTCGCCTGCAAGAAAGCGCTTGTATAAATCGGTCAGAACCGGTCGACCGGTGACGAGGTCGATACGCGAGGCCCAGTTGACTTTCACAAAGGGGTTCGCGGCAATCGGCTTGCAGTTGGTGCGGTCCAACACGTACATGAAGCCGTTTTTATTTGCCTGGATCATCACCTTTCGCGTCTGGCCGCCGACCTGGACGTCGGCGAGCACGTTCTCGTCGGTACCGTCGGTGTCGTACACGTCATTCGGCGTGTATTGAAAATAACATGCGATCTCACCGGTTTTCGGTCGGATTGCGAGCACGCTGGACGTGTACAAGCTGTCCAGGCCCCCGCGAGGCCTTGGGTCGTATGGCTCCGCGTTGCCCGTGCCCCAATACACGAGGTCGAGCTGAGGGTCATACGAACCGGAGCGCCACGTTGGCCCACCGCCCCGCGTCCAGGCGTCGCTGTTGGCGGGCCAGGTCTCGGAACCAGGCGCACCGGGCTCGGGTATGGTGTATCTGCGCCACAATTTCTTGCCCGTCTCGGGATCCCAACCATCGAGGAACCCGCGCGTGGTCGACTCGCCGCCCGCCATCCCCGAAATCAATACGCCATTGGCAATGATCGGTGCACCGGTGGCGTAGTAGCCCTCTCGCCAGTCGGCAAACTTCTGCTTCCAAAGCTCTTTACCGGTCTTCATGTCGAGTGCGAGCACATGGTTGTCCACCGACACGCGAAAGAGCTTGCCGTTGTAGATGGCCGGTGCGCCTCTATTGAGCGCGCCAAACTGGGTGACACGGAGCACTCCCGCCTCAAATTCCACCGGTGTACGCCAGATCGGCTTCCCGGTTTCAACGTCGATCGCAAAGGTCCACTTGCCGTTGATCACGTACATGACGCCGTTGTATATCGTCGGCGCGGCCAGTTCGCCCGAGTCGTTCATGAGACTCGTGCTCCAAATCGGAACCAGGCGCTTGACGTTAGACTTGTTGATTTGCTTGAGCGGACTGTAGCTCTTTCGGTCGTAGCCCATGCTCTGGGTCGTGACGTTTTCCGGGTTCTTGCCATCGTTGACAAGTTCTTCCGTCGTTTGGGCGAATCCCAGCCCAGGCCATAAACCCACGAAGGTCGCGAGCAACCAGATTTTCTTCATGCGCACCTTATACACCCCGCCCGCCGGGTACGTCGAGAATTGTTTCGCGTCATCTCTTGTAGCTTTCGTGTCGCCTGCGGTATCATCCGCCCCACCCAATGGAGCGATTTTCCAGTCGTTTCGCGGAATTCGGCTATCTCGTCCTCCGCCTCGGCGTCGCCTTTCTGTTCATTTTTCACGCGCCGCAGAAGCTCTTCGGCTGGTGGAACAGCCCGGCTTTCCCGCTCCTGTCGCTGAGAGGTCTGGCTTGCGCCATCGAAATCGTCGTCAGCCCGCTGATCGCGGTGGGTCTTTTCACTTCATACGCGGCACTGTTCGGCGCGGCGGAGATGGTTGGCGCCTACTATGTCGTGCACCGTTCGATCGGCAGCCTCCCCATCGGCAACCGTGGAGAGCTCGCGGTCTTGTATTTCTTCGTCTTTATCTATTTATTTTTTCGAGGGGACGGCGAATACAGCCTCGGCCATCGGATGAGGACCGGAACGGCAAAAACCGCCAGCGCTGTGCTATTCCCCGGTCTGACACTTGCGACAGTTTTTCTCGTCGCGCCGACCAGGAACGCTCCACCGCCCTCTGCACGCGTCTACGTGACCAACGAGGAAGCCGGCACGCTCACCGTCATCAACGCCGACACGCAGGCCGTCATCACGACGGCTCTTTTGGGGAAGCGTCCGCGCGGCATCAAGGTGAGTCCCGACCAGAAGTTCCTTTACGTTGCCTTGAGCGGCTCGCCTGCAGCCGGCCCGGGTGTCGACGAGAAGACGCTGCCGCCGCCCGACCGGAGCGCCGATGGCATCGGTGAGGTTGATGTCGACACCTATGAAGTCAAGCGCATCATTCATTCCGGCACCGATCCCGAGCAGATCGCTATCAGCAACGACGGAACCCGGCTCTACGTCGCCAATGAGGACGCCGCGCAGCTGAGCGTCGTCGATCTGAAAACCGGCAACGTGATCGCGTCCGTGAAGGTCGGCGATGAGCCGGAGGGTGTCACGATGCGACCGGACGGCAAAGTCGTCTACGTGACGAGCGAGGGCGACGGCGCCGTGTTCGCCGTCGATACAGTGACCAATCAGTTGCTCAAACGCATCGAGGTGGGTCACCGGCCTCGCGGGATCGCCTTCCTGCCCGACAGCTCGCGCGGGTACGTGACGCTCGAGAACGACGGCGCCATCGCGGTCATCGGCAGCCTGAAGCACGAGTTCCTGCAGCTTATTCCGCTCGGGGGGCATGGCAATACGCCCCAGGCGCGACCGATGGGCATCGCAGTCA
>QHWL01000042.1 GCA_003222555.1 Acidobacteriota bacterium
TCCAGATCTACCAGAGTCCTGGATACGTGGTGATTCAGTCCGAGATGATCCACAGCGCTCGCATCATCCCGGTTGACGGGCGTCCGCATCTCGGCAAAACTCTCCGCCAGTGGCAAGGGGACGCGCGCGGCCACTGGGAGGGCAACGTGCTGGTGGTAGAAACCATCAATTTCCGAAACGACGAAGGCGCGACCTACCAGAATGCCAATGCCGACAGCTTCAGGCTCGTCGAACGGTTCACGCGCCTCGGCGCGGACAGGATCGACTACGAATTCACGGTGTCGGATCCGGCGACGTGGGCGAGATCCTGGACGGCAAGGATTCCCTGGAAGACGGCAGACGGTGAGATCTATGAGTACGCATGTCGCGAAGGGGATCTCGACATCTTCCACCTCCTGCAAATTGCCCGTAAAGGAGAGAAGACCCGAGAACAGTGACCAAGGCCCTTCGTCACGAAGGCATGGCCGCACACACCTGACGGCAACCGATGTCTTGCTGCCTGTTCCTTCTCCTCTGGACCGCCGCCCAGTTTGGGCAGAGCAACACGGGCGAGTTGCGGCTCACCGTGACCGACCCCTCGGGTCTGCCGATCCAGGGCGCGGTGGAGCTGGTCAGTGAGGCCAACCAGCTTCGACAGAATCTCGAGACGGACACGCAGGGCGCGGCGGTCGCCAGACGCCTGCCGTTCGGGATGTATCACGTCGACGTGCAGCGCGAGGGCTTCGCGACATTTTCGGGGCTCATCGAAATCCGCTCGGCCCTGCCCACCGATTACCACGTCACCCTCGGCCTCGCGCCCCGGTCAACGTGGAAGAGACCTTGCTCGATTTGCATCAGACGAGCACGGCAAACCGCATTGGCGCGGAGACTCTGCAGCACCGGACAACGGCGGTGCCCGGGCGATCGCTGCCAGACCTCGTGAACACTCAGCCAGGCTGGCTGCTCGAGGCGAACGGCATCCTGCATCCTCGCGGGTCGGAGTATCAAACTCAATACGTCGTCGATGGTCTCCCGTTCACCGACAATCGGTCGCCGTCCTTTGCGCCGGAAATTGAAGCGGACGATGTGCACTCGATGAACATTCTGACGGCAGGGTATCCGGCCGAGTACGGCCGGAAGCTCGGAGGCATCATCGAGGTCGTCACAGCGGGAGAGGGCCGCCAGGGCTTCCACGGCGGCCTCGTGGCTTCGGGGGGCAGCTTCGGCACAGCGAGCGGCTACGCCATGGGCCAGTATGGCTGGGGACCGAACACGCTCAGTGTCAGCGCCAATCTCGCGCACACGGATCGATACCTCGATCCACCCGTTGAAGAAAACTACACAAACAGCGGCACCGGGAAGAATGTGGCCGTGCACTTTGAACGAGCGTTCACCGAGTCCGATCGCCTCGGCGTCATCGTGCGCCGCGCCCACTCGAGCTTCCTCGTGCCCAACGAGCGTCTGCAGCAAGACTTGGGGCAGCAGCAGGATCGAACGAGTCAGGAGACCGTCGGGCAGCTCTCCTTTCAACACGTCTTTTCGACGACCGTCCTGGCGGACGTCCGGGGCATGGTGCGCAACCTGTCAGCCGGGCTGTCGTCGAATCCTTTGGCCACTCCCATCCTGGCGCAGCAGGATCGGGGCTTTCGTGAGCTGTACCTCAAGAGTACTGTTTCCGTTCACGCCGGCCGGCACGAGTGGAAAGCGGGCATCGACGCCGACGTCGGCGTGATTCGCGAGAGCTTTGGCTACCAACTCACGGATTCCAGCCGATTCGATCCAGACACACCGCCCGTCTTCACGTTCGCGGATCGGCGACGCAACCGGGAGCAAGCGCTCTTTGTGCAGGACCAGCTGCGACTGGGCGCGTAGACGGTCAACGCGGGCATCCGGTGGGATCACTATCGGCTCGTGGTGGATGAGAGCGCGCTCAGTCCTCGCCTCGGGGTCGCCTGGTCCTGGCCGGCCGCCGACCTGGTAGTTCGCGCGTCCTACGATCGAGCGTTCCAGACGCCGGCTGTGGAGAACCTCCTGCTGGCGAGCTCCTCGGCGGCCGACAGCCTGAACGGCGTCGTCGCGCGACTGCCGGTGCGACCATCGTTGGGTAACTTCTACGAGGCCGGTTTCTCGAAGGGCCTCGTCGGCAAGATGCGACTCGACGTCGCCCGCTTCACGCGGCACATGAGCAACTTCGCGGATGACGATCTACTACTCAACACGGGCGTGAGCTTCCCCACCGCCTTTCGTAAAGCGCAGATCAGCGGCACCGAAATCAAGCTCGACCTCCCGCACTGGAGAGCGCTCTCGGGATTCGTCGGTTATGCCAATGCGCGCGGTGTCGGCTACCTGCCGATTACAGGCGGTCTCCTCCTGGGCGATGATGCGTCGACGTTGCTGGCATCCACGGATCGCTTTCCCATCACGCAGGACCAGCGGAACACGCTGCGCGGCCGTGTGAGCTACCAGGTCTTGCCGAGAGCGTGGGTCGCGCTGGTCGCGTCGTATGGGAGTGGGCTTCCGGTCGAATTCGTGGGAGATCGCGAACAGGCGATCGCGCAATACGGCCAACGGATTGTCGATCGCGTCGACCTCGAGCGCGGACGCGTGCGCCCCTCGATGTCGTGGGATTCGTCAATAGGACTGGTCGTCGCGAAAACCAAGAAATATCGCCTCCGCCTCCAAGCAGATGCGCTCAATCTCACGGATCGGCTCAACGTCATCGACTTCGCCGGGCTCTTCTCAGGCACGGCCCTGGCGCCTCCGCGCAGCTTCGCGGTGCGCCTGCAGGCCGAGTTCTGAGCAGCGAGCAGAAGGCAATCAGCACCATGACACGAAGAAAAGTTCTGTGCTTGCATTCACCCGGCGGCGGGGCTATTATCCCGCCGCACGCCAAGACGATCCTGTCAGATAGCTGAAATCGTTTGAGCATGTCGTCAGGATTTCGTCGAAAATAACTCACTTTCCAGAAGGGAGTTCTTCCAAATGGCAGCGGATTTCTTCATCGGCGAGTCGCTGGTCGGCGACGGCAATGAGGTGGCGCACATCGATCTGATCATCGGATCGAAGTCGGGACCGGCCGGGACGGCCTTCACCCATGCGCTCTCGAACCAGAAGGACGGCTTCAGCACCCTCCTCGCAGTCGTGTCCCCGAACCTTCCCGCGAAGCCCGACACCATCCTCTTCAACAAGGTGACGATCAAGGGCGCCACGCAGGCAGTGCAGATGTTCGGGCCGGCACAGGCGGCCGTCGCCCGCGCTGTCGTCGACTCGGTCGAGAGCGGCGTCATCCCTCGTGATCGCGCGGACGACTACTGCGTTCTGGTCGGCGTCTTCATTCACTGGGAGGCCAAGGACGACAAGAAGATCTACGACTACAACTATCAGGCGACCAAGGAGTCGATTCAGCGGGCGCTCGCCAAAAAGCCAAGCGTCACCGAGGTGATCGCCGCCTCGAAGACGGCCAAGCACCCGTTCAGCCCCAAGTAAATGCGACAAGCCGCGGACCTGTCCTAAGCTGCCGCGGGGTGGGCGCACCCCACCCCGCCGCACGTCACGATGCGCAAACTGCTGCTGCAACTCGACAGCTCGCCGCACCCAAGCGTTTTCGACCGCGTCGTCGCGTTCGACGGCGGCGCCGACGAGGTCATGAGCTACGGCGGCGTGACGGAGGACGCGGTTCGCGACCTCGTGCACGGCGCGATCTTCACCCGCGGGCCAAAGGACCTCCGCAACACGGCTATCTTCATCGGTGGGACCGATATGACCGCCGGCGAGCGGCTCCTGGCGGCCGTGCGTAACGCGTTCTTCGGCCCAATGCGCGTCTCGGTCATGCTCGACTCGAACGGATCCAACACGACCGCCGTCGCAGCCGTCGCGAAGCTGCTGCAGGCCGTCGTCCCCGGCAGCGCCAGCAGCAATGTCGCAGGCCGTCGCGCCGTGGTCACTGCGGGAACCGGACCGGTGGGTGTTCGCGCCGCGGGCCTCCTCGCCAAGGCTGGCGCCGACGTCGTCCTCACCTCGCGCAGGCCGGAGCAAAACACGAACGTCGTCGAGGGTCTCCACCAGCGGTTCGGCGGCGCGGTGCGCGCAATCAAGATGGCCGACAGCTCGCAAGCCGCCGCCGTGATCGAGGGCGCCCAGATGGTGCTCAACGCCGGCGGGGCCGGCATCTGTCTCGTTCCGCGCGATGCCTGGGCGCGCCGCGCAGGCCTCCGTGCTGTCGCCGATCTCAACGCCGTCCCGCCGCTCGGCGTGGAAGGGATCGAGGTGAACGACGACGGCGTGGAGCGAGAGGGTGTCACGGCGTTCGGCGCCCTGGGCGTGGGTAAGCTGAAGATGAAGCTCCACAAGGCGTGCATCGCCCGCCTGTTTGAACAGAACGATCTCGTGCTCGACGCGGAAACGATCGCCGATGTCGCTCGCGAGTTCGTATGAAAAAACCGTACGTAGTGTCCGCCTTCAGGCGGACCTTGCCCGTCCGCCTGTAGTGAAAACGGCGAAGCTCTACCACAGAGGTCACGGAGGCAAGTGGTAGCGTCTTTTCGCTTGAACCAAAATGCAGCAATGCCCCGCGTGATCGGCATCGACCCTGGTACTGTGAGCGTCGACGTGTGCGGGCTCGACGACGGGCACGTCTTCCTCGACCGATCGCTGCCCACCGATGAGGCCCTCGCCCACCCGTCGGTGCTCGTCGGATTGCTCGAGGAGGCTCATCGGGTCGCGCCGCTCGACCTCGTGGCTGGGCCGTCGGGCTATGGCCTCCCGCTCACCGCAGCTCGCGACCTCACGGAGGCCGACCTTCGGCTGGCGTACCTCGCCGCAGAGGGGGAATCCGGCGGCATCGGCGGGCTCCGTTCGCTCATGCGAGCGCTCGGGCGATCCTCGGCGCCGGTCGTCCTCACCCCTGGCGTCGTGCACCTCGCTTCGGTCCCGGCGCACCGGAAGGTGAACCGCGTCGACATGGGCACCGCTGACAAGGTGTGCGCCACCGCACTGGCTGTGCGCGAGCACGCCGAGCGATGCGGCTGCAGCGAGCGAGACGTCTCGTTCATCCTGCTCGAGCTGGGCGGCGCGTTCACGGCGGCGATCGCGGTTCGGGAGGGCAGAATCGTAGACGGGGCTGGTGGAACGTCGGGACCCCTCGGCGTGCGGGCCGCAGGCGCGCTCGACGGCGAGGTCGCGTTTCTTGCCGGCTCCATAACGAAAGGCCTGCTGTTTGTCGGCGGTGCCGCGACGATCGCCGGCGCGCCCGAAGCGCCGCCCGAGGCGGTCGCGGCGCCCAGCACGCTTCGTGGTCGCCTTGCCTGGGAGGCGTACCTCGAGAGCGCAGTGAAGGCCGTGGCGGCACTCAGCGTGTCGGCGCCGCATACGTGCGACGTGATCCTGTCCGGACGGTTGGCCCAGGTCGCCGGCATACGTGACGAGTTGGCGCGACGGCTCGCCGGCGTGATCGCCGATCCGTCGGTCCACGCGCTCACCGGCTTCGCGGCGGTGGCCAAGCAGGCCGCGCAGGGGGCCGCGCTGCTCGCCGACGGGCTTGCGGGCGGCAGTTCGGCGGCCCTCGTGGATGCGCTGGGCATTCGCGAGGCGTGCGGCACGGTGCTCGACCACTTGTACGTGATCTCTCCGGCTCAGGCGCGGGCCCGTCTCGGGATCACGGGTGCGAACCAGGAACCAGGAACCAGGAATTAGGAATTAGGAATTCAGAATGGCCGAAGGAATTCTTAGTCTTCAATTCTTAATTCCTAATTCTCAATTGTAAATTTCGTGATGCCCATCCCAGCCACGCGCGTCCTCGTCGCGGGCGTCTCGACCCGGGCGGCCGCCGAATCGGCTGCGCGAGCCGGTTTCGTGGTGACGGCAATCGATGCCTTCGGGGATCTCGACCAGCACGCATCGGTGCGCGCGCTCTCGCTTGGGCGGAGCTTTGCCGCGCACGCCGCGGCGCGCGCAGCCCGGAGCATCGAGTGCGATGCGGTCGTGTATCTCTCGAGCTTCGAGAATCATCCGACGGCCGTGAGCACGCTCGCCGAAGGGCGGGCCTTGTGGGGGAACACGCCTGCGGTGCTTCGACGCGTCCGCGATCCGGTGCTCGTCATGCGTGCGCTGCGCTGCCGAGGCTACGCCGTGCCCGACGTGTACGCAGCGCCCGGCTCTAGCCAGACTTCGGTGCACTCGCGGCACGAGAAGGTCCGGCTAAAGCCGGACGCTACGTCTGACGACGACAAAGTCCGGCGGAAGCCGGGCTCGACGGCCGACACTACGTCCGTTAACGACGGCCGCTGGCTCGTGAAGCCGCTCGCTTCGGGGGGCGGGCACCGGGTACGGCCGTGGCGTCGCGAGACGGGCCTGCCGCGTCGGTGCTACCTGCAGGAACTGGTGGATGGGACGCCCGGCTCGGTAGTGTTCGTCGCGTCAGGGGGGCGCACAGTGCCGCTGGGCGTGTCACGCCAGCTGATCGGCGATCACGCCTTCGGGGCCGCTGGATACCGGTACTGCGGGAATATCCTTGCGGCCGGCGACGCTGACGATACTGCGCTCGTGCACCGGGCGTCCGCGCTCGCCAGCGCCGTGGTCGAGGAGTTCGGCCTCGTGGGCGTCAACGGTATCGACTTCGTGGCCCGCGCCGGCCTCCCATACGCCATCGAAGTGAACCCGCGCTGGACCGCGTCCATGGAACTCGTAGAGCGGGCGTACGGTCTCTCGGTGTTCGGGGCGCACGCGGCCGCGTGCGCCGCCGCTGGCCTGCCTGAGTTCGATCTCGTGCGAGCGCAACGCGGCGCGGGCGCCGTCGGCAAGGCGGTAGTGTTCGCGCGGCGGGACGCCGCGATCGGTGACACGCGAGCGTGGCTCCCGGGAGACGCTGCCGCGAGCGTCCGCGACGTGCCGCACAGGGGTCAACGAATCCCCGCTGGTCGAGCGGTGTGCACGGTGTTCGCCGCCGGCCGCGACATGCGCGCATGCTACACCGCGCTGGTCCGACGCGCCGAGCGCGTGTACGCGGAGCTCGCCGCATGGGAACGCGGGGTCGCATAACCCTTGTTCGTAAGCTTTAACAGTCGGCGAAAAAATACGACGTGTGAACGCAGAGCTCGCAGAGCACGCCGAGAAATCCTTTATTATTTTTCTCTGCGGCCTCTGCGGTCTCTGCGTTGAACGTGATTTGTTACCACTGTGTTCAAACGTCGTATTCTTTTCAATGAGCTGATGTCTGCCTGACTTTCGGCTTGCCGTTTTTGGCCTTGGCAGGCACGTTCCGGTCGGCCCAGTTCAGGATGACGTCCGCGACCTCGAGATTGTTCGTACCATCCATCATCATGTGGGTAGTGCCCTGGAAGATCGGGTTCCCCAGTTCGTCCAGCTTGATATAGTCGGCCTTCGCAATTCCGTGACCGCCCGCGCGCCGTGCATTGATCGCATCGACGGTCGTTTGGCACACCGCGCTCGTCGCCGTGT
>QHWL01000753.1 GCA_003222555.1 Acidobacteriota bacterium
GAACGCCAAAGCGATCGCCGACGTGCTTGCGGAGGTGGGCGGCGAATTCGTCTGCGCGGCGGCCGGGCACCACATGGAGTCCATGCTCGCCGCCTACGGCTCGGGCGCGGCCAAGGTCTCGCACGACCTGGCGGCGCCGCTCCTCAATGTGGACATCGGCGGCGGCACCACGAAGCTTGCCCTCGTCGAGGCGGGCAAAGTGGTGCACACGGCGGCGATCCACCTCGGCGGGCGTCTTGCGGTCATCGACGCAGACGGCCGCCTCACGCGCCTCGATCCGGCGGGGCAGCACCTCGCCGCGCTCGCCGGTTGCGACTGGAGCCTCGGGGGCAAGGTCAGCGAGGACGAAGTC
>QHWL01000754.1:0-1221 GCA_003222555.1 Acidobacteriota bacterium
CGTGATGGGCGGCATCGAGGGCGTCATGTTCTCGGGCGGCGTGAGCGAGTACGTCTACGGGCGCGAGGGCCGAAATTTTGGCGATCTCGGCCGCCGCTTCGGGGACGCGATCGGTGAGCGACTCGCCGCCGGACGCTTCCCGTTTTCCCTCATGCCTGCGGGGGAGTGCATCCGGGCGACCGCGCTCGGCGCCTCGGAGTACAGCGTGCAGTTGTCGGGAAACACGGTTTATGTATCGAGCCCCCGGGAGCTCCTGCCGCGCAAGAATCTGCAGGTGATTCAGCCCTCGCTGATGCTGGGCGACACGGTCGACCCATCGGCCGTCGCAACCGCCATCCGAAACCGCTTTCGCGATTTCGACATCGTCGAGGGCGAGGCGGAAGTGGCACTCGCGTTCCGGTGGCGCGGCGCACCCGCCTACACTCGCCTTGCCGGCTTTGCCCGCGGGATAGTCGAGGCACTGCCGCGCACGCTCGCGGAGGGAAAACCCCTGTTCGTCGTCCTAGACGGCGATGTCGCCCAGACGTTGGGTGCGCTCCTCAAGGACGAGCTGGGCGTTGCCTCCGAGGTGCTGGCGATCGACGGTATTTCCCTCTGGGACTTCGACTACATCGATCTCGGCCGCGTGCGCATGCCGTCTTTCACCGTCCCGGTCACGATCAAGTCGCTCGTCTTCAACGAGGATCCGCGCGTTCCGGAAGTACACGGCGGCCATCAGGATCACGCGCACGAGCACGGCCATGCGCACGGTGAAGGCCACCATCACCATCACGAGGGCGGACACCATCACCACCACGGCCACGCCAAGGACCGCTAGTGACGCCGCGGAAATCCCGGGCGCCGGCGGCGTGGCGCCGCCGGCGCTGAAGGCCGCCTTCGACTGGAAGTGGATCGTGATCGGCGTGTCGGTCGCCTTCACGGTCTACCTTGCCGTCGTCCCGCTCGGCTTCCTCCTCTGGGAGAGCTTCCGCACGCCGCAGACGGCGACGAGGGAAGCCGTCTTCACGCTCGGCAACTACACTGCCGCCTACGGCAGCAGCGACACCTGGCGGCTGTTCTGGAACTCGATCGAATTCGCGTTCGGCGCCTCGCTCTTCGCCTTCGTGCTCGGCACGACGCTCGCGTGGATGAACGAGCGGACCAACACGCCGTTCAAGTCGGTCTTCTTCGCGCTCTCCATCATCCCGCTGGTCATCCCCGGGATCCTTTTCGTGGTCGCCT
>QHWL01000754.1:1242-1700 GCA_003222555.1 Acidobacteriota bacterium
TCGAAGAGCCGCTCGTGGACATCTACTCGCTGGGCGGAATGATCTGGGTGGACGGGCTTCACTATTCGCCAATGGCGTTCCTCCTCATGACCGCAGCGTTTCGCGCCATGGATCCGTCGCTCGAGGAGTCGGCCACGATGAGCGGCGCCAACATCTTCCAGGTGGTCTGGCGCGTGACGCTCCGGCTCGCCTGGCCGGCGATCTTCGCAACCATCCTCATCCTGTTCGTACGCGCGATCGAGTCATTCGAGGTGCCGGCGCTCCTTGGTCTGCCGGTGGGGATCCAGGTTTTCACCTCGTCCATCTACCAGGCGGTGCACCGCTACCCCAGCCAGATGGGCCTCGCCTCCGCATACTCGGTGACGCTCCTCGCGATCACGACCGCCGGGGTGTACTTCGTCTCGAGGCTTTCCAGCCGGGGATCGAAGTACGCCACCGTGACCGGCAAGGGCTTCCGT
>QHWL01000043.1 GCA_003222555.1 Acidobacteriota bacterium
CACAGCCGCGCGACGACGTAGAGCTGCCCGATCGCAACGCTGATCGCGATCGTCATCGTCGTCCGCCCGGCGCCGGGCGCGACCAGCGCGTAGAGTGCGACAATCGCCGCGAACAGCAGGAAATCGATCGCGAAAAGTGACACGGCCGCGGCGTAATTGCGGCGGATGAACCCGATGGCCGCGTTGATCGCGCCGAGCATGCTGCGGCGATCTTCGACGACGGCGCGCACCTTCGCGTAATCGAACACGATCGCGCTCGCGGCGACGAGCAGGCCGAACACGAGATACAGCACGAGGCGCGCGAAGAACGCCGTCCGCTCCACCGATACCTCATGGATCATCCGCGGATAGAGCCGATCGAACAGCCACCGGTGCATCGGACCGAACAGGAACCCGTAGACGATCGCCTGGGCGAGCGCGAGCCGAAGGAAGCGGAAGAAGAAGACGCCGCACGCGGCGAAAAAGCCGTGCGCGCGCGACGGACGATCGCGCGCAAGGCGGTCGATGATGCCGCCCGCGAGAAACAGCCAGACGAGGATGTAGGCCGCGGCCGCGGCGACGATCACCGCCGGGCGCGCCGCCGCGTCGACGAACGCGCTCAGGTTGTCGAGCAGCGCGCCGAAGCCGATGATCGTCGGCCGGAAGGTGACGCCGACGCCCGATGCCTGGCTCGCGAACTCCTGCATCCACTCGTAGTTGACGCCGCCGAGCGCCGTGTCGGCGGCAAGGCTGCGGCCGAGATGATCCGCGAGCATGCCGCGCATCACGATTGCGAGCGGCAGCGAGATCGCGAAGGTCAGCACCCAGACGCCGGCGAGCAGTGCGGGCGCGCGGCTCACGCGCCGCAGTCCCTCCAGCGCCGCGGTGAGCGCGCTCATACGAGCGCCGCCCACGAGAGCAGCGCGTCCTGCAGCCAGAGCATCCACGCCAGCGACCATTTCGTGGCGGCGCGCGGCCCCTTCGGCTCGAGCGTCACGGAGTTGTTCGTGAAGTCGACGTCCAGGAGGAGCAGGCGATCGGGATCGACCTGCGCCGCGAGCGCCTGCACGGGCCGGTCGTACACGTACGCCTTCCATCGATCGTCTTCGCTCCAGCGCTCCAGCTCCATCGACCGGCTGCCGTTCCTGAAGTCGACGACGACCTTGACGAAGTCGGGCCATCGCGCTTCGCCGTGCCGCCGGACGACGACCGTCGTGTGATAGCGGTCGCCGTCGCGGACGCTCTCGAGATTGTCGATGGCGTAGTCGAACACGTTCGAGCTGCGATAGACCTGATCGAAGAACGGCGTGAGATCGCGGCCGGATACGTCGTTCGCGACGGCGAAGAAGTCCCGTGGCTTCGGGTGCCTGAACTGCCATCGATCGAAATGCGCCGCCATGACTCGCTGCAGCGTCGGCCAGCCGAGCCACCGCTCCAATGTATTGAGCCACAGCGCCGTCTTGTTGTACGTGATGCTTCCGCCGGTCGACGGGAAATAGCGGAACGACGGCGTCGACTGCGCGTCGCTCTTGGCGTCGTGCCGGTACCCCGCGAGGCGATTGCCCTGCGTCTCGCGATCGAGCGCGATCTCCTTGAACACCCACGGGACGAACCCGCCGAAGTAGCGCAGCGCGAGGTAGTTCGGGTCGTAGACCTGCGCGATCGCGCGCGCCGTGGAGAAGGTGTTGAACCCTTCGTCCATCCACGCGTCCTCGAACTCGTTGTTGCCGACGATGCCGTACCAGAATTGATGGCCGGCTTCGTGGACCGTCACGCCTTCCGGTGTCGTGACGCGGGCCGGCGCGAGCCATCGCGTCCCGGCGGTGAACAGCGTCGGATACTCCATGCCGCCCGCGCCGCTCTGAAAGGCGGGGTCGACGATCGTGATGTGCCCGTAGGGATACGGACCGTACCATTCGCCGTAGTACTTGAGCGTCGTCCGCGTCGCGTCGAAGTGCCGCTCCGCCTGGCGCTCGTGCTCCGGCTGCAGCAGGAGCCGCATCTCCACGGGCGGCAGCGTCGGGTGCTCGAAGCCCGCGCGGCGCTCGATGTAGTCGGGGCTCGTCGTCCACGCGAAATCGTGGACGTCCTCCTGGTAGAAGCGGTGAACCGTTTCCCGTCCGGCGTCGCGCCGATCGCGCTCGACACCGGTTGCGCCGACGATCCAGCCGGAGGGCAGCGTCAGCGATACGTCATAGACGCCATAGTCGGAGAAGAACTCCGTGCCGGCGTGGAACTGATGGCAGTTCCATCCCTCGTCCTGCAGGACGCCGAGCTTGGGGAACCACTGCGCGATGAAGAAGAAGTTGCCGATGGCGCCCGTCCGCGCGAACGTGCGGGGCACGTGCGCGGTCCACTTCATCTCGATCGTCGCGGTGCCGCCAGGCGCGATCGGTTGCGGGAGCGAAACGGCCATCACCGTCTCGTCATCCGGATTGCCATCGTCGGGCGCGATGAAATGGCTCGACGCGGTGAGATCGGTCGGCGGCGCGCCGATCGCGCCCGGGACGGCTGGAGTCGAAGCACGCAGATGGACGAGGTTGACGTCGATGTGAGCGAAGTCGTTCGGCGAGAGATTGCGCGGAAGCGGCCGGCCGAGCGCGCTCTCTCTCACGAACGTGGAGCGAGGGTTCTTCCAGGCGTTCCAGTAAAGATGGAACTGCAGGTCGCGTGCCGCTTTCGTCGTGATATTGCGCCAGGTGATGACTTCCGATCCGCTAATGGTGCGGCTCGCGGTATCCAATCGCGCGTCGATGGAGTAGTTGGCGTTGCGGGGCGAGAGCGCCGAGGGTATCTCGGCTGTGCCGGAGGGCTGTGCATGTGCGACCGACGCCCGCGAGATCGCAGCAAGTAACAGGCACAACGTCCGGCGGCGCATGACGAACAAAATCCTACACTGCCGGGAGGAAGACCACGGACACGAGCGCCTCGGCCGGCGCGCGTTCGAGAACTGCACCCACCTGACCCTGGCCTCCGAGCACATGCGCCCGATACCCCATCCCACGAAGCTCCGCGAGGAACGCATCGGCGCCGACGCCCGACGCGCGTTCGAGCTGCGTCGGATGTAGCTCGGAGAGAATAATCGGCCGATCTTCTTTCAGTAGGCGCACTGCGCCGCGAATCACCTGTGGCTCCGCGCCTTCTACGTCCATCTTGATCAATCGGACCGGCCGTCGCAGCGCGACGTCATCGAGGGCGGCGAGCGGAACGTGCTTTCTCAGGTTGCCGGCGAGCGGCAAAGTCCCGTCCCGCAGAAGATACGCCCCGCCAGAATTCAGGGTTTCGACCGGGAACGTGAGCGTCGCCGTCCCCGATGTCGAGCCGACGGCCGATCGCCGAAAGACGACGCGATCGCCGAATCGGTTTTCGACAATCGATTGCTCGAGCAGTTCGGCGTTCGAATCGAACGGCTCGAAGGCGTATACCTTGCCCGCCGCCCCAACCATCGCGGCCATCTGCATGGTGAAGAACCCGATGTGGGCCCCCGCGTCGATGGCCGTATCTCCGGCCTTCAACACGGTCTTGACGTAGCGAATCTCGTCCTCCTCGTAATGACCCCGCACGATATTGAGGCCGATCGTGTGGTCCGACAGATCGACGAACAGCCGCACGCCCCCGGGGACGCCCTCCAGTTGCTTGATGACGATCGTGCGATCGTTGGTGTGCGCGTAATCGCGATTCTTCTGCTGGAACTCCGCCGACGTCATCAAGTGATGGCGTAGCTCGCTGGTATCGCGCGAGCCGGCGAGCTTCGGGCCGATGACGGCGTCGCTCTCGGGCTCGCGATCGAGCAGCAGCCGGTACGCCCAGACGACGTGCTCAGGCGTCAACGCACCGGGACGCTCAGTCGTCGGGCCCGGATGCGTTGTCGTGGCACGCGGACGCTCTGTTGTGGCGCGTCGCTGCCCTGTCGTCGTGTCCGGCTTCAGCCGCACTGCCGTTTCGTCTTTCTTCGTCCGTCCAAACATCGCCAATTTATCGTACCACTAACCCTCGGGCTATAATCCGCAGGTTATGCCCAACATTCGCGTCATGCACTTCGGGCTGGGTCCGGTCGGGGCGGCCATCGTCAAGCAGATCGCCGCGCGTCCGGGGTTCAAAATCGTCGGTGGCATCGACATCGACCCGGCCAAGGTCGGTCGCGATCTGGGCGACGTCGTCGGCCTGAGCAGACGGATCGGCGTAAAGGTTTCCGACAAGCCTGCCAGAGTGCTCAAGTCGGCCAAGCCCGACGTGGTGGTGTTGTGTACCAGTTCTTCGATCAAGAAAGTCATGCCGCAGATCGAAATGATTCTGAAGGCGAAGAAGCCGATTGTGTCGACGGTCGAGGAGCTCGCGTACCCGAGCTACACGCATATTCGTCAGGCGCGGCAGATTCAGCAGTGGGCGAAGAAAGCGAGGGTGGCGGTGCTCGGCACCGGGGTGAACCCTGGCTTCGCGATGGACGCGCTGCCGATCGCGCTGACGGCCGTGTGCGAGCGGGTGGACCGCGTGTCGGTGACTCGCATTCAGGACGCCCGTGTCCGCCGGCTGCCGTTCCAGCAGAAAATCGGCGCCGGCCTCACGACCGAGCAGTTCCAGAAGAAGGTCCATGACGGCGAGGTGCGCCACGTCGGCCTGACCGAATCGATCGCGATGATCGCCGACGCGCTCGGCTGGAGACTCGATCGGATCACGGATGACATTCAGCCCAAGCTGGCGCAGGTGACCGTCTCGAGCGAGTTTCTCGCAGTCGATCCGGGCTATGTCTGCGGCATCATCCAGGACGGCGTCGGGTACAGGAAAGGCGACGCGGTGATCCGCCTGCACATGGAAGCCTATCTTGGGGCTCCCGAGCCACACGACTCGATCGAGATCGAGGGCTCACCGCGCCTCTCCATGAAGATTGCCGGCGGCATTCACGGCGACGTGGCGACGGCGTCGATCGTCGTCAATTCGATCCCGAAGGTGCTCGGCGCCTCGCCCGGCTTGCACAACATGCTCGACCTTCCGTTGCCGTCGTTTTTCTCCGGCCGGTGATACGGTCCGCCTAAACACTTTCGAAGCGTGAAAAAATGCGACGTTGAACGCAGAGCTCGCAGAGCACGCTGAGAAATCCTTGGGCATTTCTTCTCTGCGGCCTCCGCGGTCTCTGCGTTTAACGTGATTTGTTCACAAGCTCTAAAGGCGGATACTACGTACGCGACGTGCGCCGTCGTCGTCGTAGTGTCCGGCTTGGGCCGGACGGTTTCCGCACGCGGGAATCGACGAGAGCGCTGAGAGGATAAAGACCTGCAGATCCTCGTCAAATGTCCGCAGTGTGATGCCGGTCTCCCCGTCGCTGCCGCCGACGCCGCGAGCGCCATTCAGTGCGGCCGGTGCGGACGCGGCATTCCTTTGTCGGTCAGCGAAGCGATCCGCGACGATCGCGCGGTCGAGCGATGTTCGGTGTGTGGCGGCGAAGATTTCTACACGCGCAAAGATTTCGATCCGAAGATGGGACTGACGGTCGTCGTCATGGGCGCCGGCATCAGCGCCGGCTTCTACTGGTTCGGCCGCGATCTCATCGCCTACAGCGTCCTGGGCGGCGCAGCGCTCATCGACCTCATCGTATATCGGCGCCTCAAAGAAGTGACCGTTTGTTACCGGTGCCACACCGAATTTCGAGGTGCGTACGCGCGCAGCGCGCCAGCTTTCGACCTGCACACGGCTGATGTGCTCGAGCAGGAGTACGAGCGGAGGATAGGAAGACGGTGAACGAATCGACGACGCTCACTCGCCGGGATGAAGCTGCCAAAGCGCCGTGAGACCGTCGATGCCCAGCGCTTTGTAGATCTTCACAGACTTGCCGATCCTGAATTCAGAACAGCGTCACCTCCACGACCGTCCCCGGTTCGATAACGCTCTGATCGGCAGGGATTTCGATGTAACCGTCTGCTTGCGAGAGGCTCGTGATGTCGCCCGATCCTTTGAAGGCGGGGAAGGCCGCGCCGCCTTCGAGCCTCACGGTGTAGAACTGGTGGCGGTTCGCCGGCGACGCGATGCGCCGTCCGAGCGGAACGCGGACCACTCGCTCGGGCAACACGGGCAGCCGCGCGATCGCGCGCAGAAACGGCACGAGCAGAACGTACGAGTTCGACAGGCACGAGGTTGGATTTCCCGGCATTCCGAAAAAGGGTTTGCCTGCAACCTTTGCGAATGCCGTTGGCTTTCCTGGCTTCACGGCGATGCCGTGAAACACCATCTCGCCGCGCGCCGCGATGAGATCGACGATCAAGTCGCGCTCGCCGACCGAGCTGCCGCCCGAGAACACGACGATGTCGGCGTCGGCGCACTCGTCAAGCGCCTGTGTGAGCGCGGCGAGCGTGTCGTGCGCGGGATGATGAGGCTCCGGAACGCCGCCGTGCGCGGCGACGACCGCCGCAAGCGTGAAGCGGTTCACGTCGAAGATCTGTCCCGGTTCGAGCCGCTGTCCGGGCTCGACCACCTCGTTGCCGGTCGACAGAATCGCGACGCGCGGCTGCGCGTACACCTCGACGTCGGGCTGCCCGATTGCCGCGAGCGCGCCGATGCGGCCCGGGTTCAGCAAATCGCCCTTCCGCACGACGACGGCCCCGGCCGCAATATCTGCCCCGCGCCGCCCGATGTGCTGTCCCGGCGGCACTGTCGCGAACATCTGCACGCCCTCGTCGCCCTCTTTCGCGGTCTCTTCGACCATGATCACGGCGTCGGCGCCCACAGGGAGCGCTGTTGCAATCTCAGAGCATTCGCCGCGCGCGATGGCTGTCTTCGGCATCCGGCCGGTGTAAAGGCGCTCGACGATCCGCAAGCGTACGGGCGTTGCACGCGATGCGCCCCTGGTGTCGGCCGCGATGACTGCGTACCCGTCCATGGCGGACCGCGCGAACGGCGGCACGTCGATCGGCGAGCTGACGTCAGCCGCGGCAACACGGCCGGCGGCCGCCGGCAGGCTCACACACTCCGTGCGGGCGATGGGGGCGGCCGCGGCGTCGAGGCGCCGCCGCGCCTCGACGAGCGATATCGTCGATGTGAAGGGTCGCATGGTCACGCTCAGCGCAGAGACCGCGGAGGTCGCAGAGAGGAAATGCCCAAGCATTTCTCGGCGCGCTCGGCGAGCTCTGCGTTCAAACGTCGCATTTTTTCCGCTCTCCAGACCTATCGGGACGCTTCGCGCACGAGGTGTCCGAGCTCGGGAATCAGCAGGCGCTCCATTGCGAGTCGGACCGCCGCTTCCGATCCGGGGAGCGCCACGACAACGCGGCCGGCGACGAGTCCGGCGCAGGCGCGGCTCAACGCCGCCGCCGACCCGATTTGCTCGTAGCTCAACATCCGAAACAGCTCGCCGAACCCGTCGAGACGCTTCCACAGGAGGGCAGACACCGCCTCGTACGTGCTGTCGCGCGACGAGATGCCCGTGCCACCCGTTGTGATGACGGCTTGCACGTTGGGATCGGCGAGTTGCCGCTCAATGGCGCCGCGCACGAAGCCGGGATCGTCCTTCACGATCGTGCGGCCGACAACCTGATGCCCCGCGCCGCGGAGCAGCTCCGCGATTGCGCGGCCGGCGGTGTCGGTCTCTTCGGTCCGCGTGTCGCTGATGGTAATGACGTAGCAGCGCACAGATCGCGGCGCGGTCGCCTTGTGCTCGACGTGGCTCATTGGGCGCCATTGTAGCCCGCGGGCAGCGGGCGCGGTTCCCCGCCCGTGCTTCTGACGTATGATTTCTTCCATCTGCCGGCGGCCCCGAGTGGCCGCGAAGTCTCACATGCTCCGTGACCAGCTCGTCGCCCGACTGAAAGAAATCGGCGACTCGCCCGACTATCAACGCCTCGCCGCCGACGTTCTCGGCATCCGCGGCGCGCCTCCCGATCTCGCCCGTCGCCTCGTCGCTCAAGCGCTCGTCGTCGAAGACCGGCGCGAAAGCTGGCGCCGCGCCGGCCGGCGCATCTGCGCCGCTGCGCCACCCTCACCCGGCGTGTACATCCTGCGGGACGATGGAGGTCGTGCGCTGTATGTCGGCAAGGCGAACAACCTTCGCCGCCGGCTGCGCGCGCACTTCGCGGGGCGCGGCTGGAAGGCGCTCAAAGCAGAGATGTCGCAAGCGGCGGATGCGGAAT
>QHWL01000756.1:0-1772 GCA_003222555.1 Acidobacteriota bacterium
AACGCGATCGTCTGGCAGGGTCGCGAACAAGCCCTCGCACGCGCACGCCAGGCGGACGCGATGCTCGCGCAGGGCAAGACGTGGGGGCCACTCCACGGCGTGCCGGTCACGATCAAGGAGGCATTCGCCTATCAAGGCTCGCCCAACACGTGGGGCTTGCCGCCGCTCAAAGGTGCCCTGAGCCCTCGGACCGCTCTGGCCGTCGAGCGTCTTGAATCGGCAGGCGCCATCGTCATCGGCAAGACCAACGTGCCGGTGATGCTCGGGGATTGGCAAAGCGATAATCCGATTTACGGGGCCACGAACAATCCGTGGGACATCACGCGCACGGCCGGCGGATCCACGGGAGGCGGGGCCGCGGCCCTGGCGGCGGGCCTTGGATGCCTGACGCTCGGGAGCGATCTCAGTGGCTCGATCCGCATTCCGGCGCACTTCTGCGGGGTGTACGGTCACAAGCCGACACTCGAACTCGTCAGCACCGCGGGTTTCCAACCGGGCCCGTGGGACGGATCCCCAGGGGTGCCGATGGATCTCGCCGTAGTCGGCCCACTCGCTCGGAGCGCGCACGACTTGGCACTCGCCCTCAACGCGATTGGCGGACCGAACGGCGCTGACCTAAAGGCGTGGATGTGGCGCATGCCCGCTCCGCGTCACACACGGCTCAAGGATTTCCGGATTGGCTATGTGATGGACGATGAGCTCGCGCCGGTGTCATCCGACATTGCCACGCTGTACGACCGCACGCTTGCCGAACTCAACCGGGCCGGAGCACAGATGGAGCGCGGCTGGCCCCAGGGTGTCGATCGTCAGGCGCAGCTGAAGACATACCTGTACCTGCTCTTTGCATTCGTCAATTCTGAAGTCAGTAAGGAACAACGCGAGCAAGCGCGCGTGCGTTTCGAGAAGAACCCGTTCGACCTAGCGGCCGCCGCGACTGTAGAACCTCATCGACGCTGGCTGCAAGAGACGCAGCACCGGCTCGCTTGCCGCGCTATTTGGCAGAAGTGCCACGATGTGTTCCTGTTCCCGGCCGGCTTCAGCGCCGCGTTCCCCCACGATCGGAGCCAGCCGCTCGAGAAGCGTGTCATCGAGACTCCTGAAGGCAAGCGACCGTATTTGAACACTCCTCTGTGGACGATTTTCGCCACGCTTTCGGGACTCCCCGCAACAGTGGCGCCCGTTGGGCGCACGAATGCAGGTCTCCCGGCCGGCATTCAGATCGTTGCACCAATGTGGGAAGACGCAACCTCGATCGGGTTCGCGGCATTGCTTGCGGAGCTCGTCGGAGGCTTTACTGAACCGCCAGCCTTTCGAGAGTGAGCTCGGGCATCACCAACTCCTTGGGAACTTCCACTCGTTGTGCTCGCAAAGCCGCTTCAATTCACAAAGCCGCTTCAATGACGATGGCCCTACTTTGCGCGGCAGAATGCGAGTCGTTTCGCGCGCTTTGCTGGTGGATCAACAGCGGAGAGCTTCACATCGCCGAGCTGCTGGCGAATGAAGCACGCCATTTCGGCCGCCGCGCCGGCGACGCGCCGCCGGAGTCCCGCATCAGCGTCCCAGAGACGCGTGAGCACCATCTCGACCTTCGAGTCGTACTCCCACACTCCCACGACATCTCCGCCGACCAGGATCGCATGGTGGTTCAGGCAGCCCACGTCGGCGATGCGAGCCCGTTTCAGCGTGCCGTCCAGGACAGGGGCGCCGGCCCTCCGGGCTAGGACCGCCGGACCGCGGCGCATGTGAACGAACGGGTCACGGTAGGGTAAGAG
>QHWL01000756.1:1779-3893 GCA_003222555.1 Acidobacteriota bacterium
GCTAACATGTCATCCGGCAATAGCCACGCCTCTTTCGCCCAGCCCGGAACCGTGAGCGGCTCGGCGCCAAGGGTGCCGAGCGCCTTGCGCGCCGCGCCCTTGGTCAGCTCGCCCCACCACGTGAGCTCCTCCAAGGTCGCAGGGCCATGGTGCCGCAGAAAAAACGCCGCCGCCTTCGCCACGACGGCCGCGGCGTCACCTTCTGCGTCGAGGTCAGGCCGATCCTCGGGATGCCGAAGCTCGTACAGATACTTCGACGAATCGAGGCGGCCGTCGACCGGGAAGCGGCGCACGATGCCTCGAACGGCAAGGTCGCTCAGCGCGCCCACCAGAAGCTCCCCCGCATCGGGATGCGTGACGAACTGGCGAATGTCCGAGGCCGTCAGCGGGCCCTCGTCGAGCAGACGACAGACCTGCGTGCCCACGACGCGCAGCGCCGCCTGGCTGATTCTTCCACTCGCGAAATGCGGTGCGAGGTGTTTCTCGAACGTCGCCGAGTGCAAACGAAGCGCAAGCGCAATCTCGTCGCGAGGGACGAGAACCGAAGGCCTGCCATGAGGACCGGGCACATCGATCACATCGATGGCCGCGCGATCGATCGCCTCGCGCGAAGCGCCCCGCATCCGCGCCCGAATGGACAGGTAGACGCCGGTAGAGCCAGACGTGGGGAGCCAACCGGCCTGCCGGACGGAGGCCTCAATCGTTTTCGGCGCGGTCGCGGGACCGAGACCCTGGCGCCGCAGCCACCAGGCGCGAAGACGTGCGAGCGGATCAGCGTCCGACCGGGACGTGGCCATCTGAGAGGCTGATGATAAGCCTCTTCGACATCGTGGTTTGCACGACCGCCCGGCGCGGACTCACGCCCTGCGCACGGCGCGCCGCAGGATTTCGTTGCGTTCGAGGCGGGACAACGACGGAAGGGACGTCTCGATCCGTTCGACTGCGGCGACGACCGCTTTTCGCACCGCGCGTGTAATCGGCTCGCGCGTCAGCTCCAGCAAGTAGTGGTGTCCATCCCAGGGCGGCTCGCTGAGCAGCGGAAGCCGCCAGACGAATGCGCCATCGAGCCCCACACTGATCCATTCTTTGCCGACCGCGAGCGGGCGCTTCGGCGACGGCGTCGCGCCGGCGATCGCGCCATCGAGATGGTGAATGAGCGTCCCGACGAAAAAGTCGCGGAGCGCTTCGCCACCGTCGAGTGACGCGAAGGCACGCTCCGATTCCAGCCTTCGGGCCATCGCGCCATAGGCGGCGCCGTTGATCAACACGCGGGGTACGACGACGATGCGGTGGAGATCGACGCTCACGCGCAGCAGCCCTTCAGCGTACGCGAACTCCTGCAGCCGGCCGAGATACGCATCCATCTCACTTTGGACCGCGACGATGACGTCGGGATTGCTCGCGGCGGCGGCGAGTCGGCGCCAGAGCCGGCGCGTCGCGCGCGTCCTGGCGAGAAATGCGAAGCGCGCGTGCCCAGCGGCTTCGTCCACCGTGGCTCGCCCCTCCGGCGTCGCCAGCCACGCGACGAACGGCGCCCGCGTGATCCCGCCGGTGTACCACGCGCGGCCGCGCCGATACCGCACCCATGTATTCATTGGACGAACGATCCAAATTCGCAATGCGAGTGGCAAATATGTCATCGCGCTTCCGCGAAAGGCGGCAGCGGCGCGCGGTTTGCCAGTTGCGTCTAGAGGGAGCTAGCGAATCTCGTGCCGCCGTGCGGTCTGCCGTTCCCCGCCCGGCTGCCCGGCTGGCCGGCTGCCTATGTTCCGCGGCCACCCGGCGGTGCCTGGCGCCGGACGATACGCCATTGGCGGCCGTGGTCCGCGGCGGCGTCAACATTCCGATCGTGGTCCAAACCTTCGTACCGGCACACTGTGGACGCACCCGCTTCGCGCTGCGCGTCAGCGCCCGTCGTAGAAGGGCGGTGGCTCGATGCCTAGCAGGGCGTCAGGTGTGATGAACGGCGTCGATTCACCGGACAACGAGACCTCCCGTCGTGACGCGGGTTTCAGTGGACCGAGCCGCTCGGCTCGTTTTCTGACGGCTCGTCGTTTTCAGGCTCCTCCAACGGCAGCATTTCTTCGCGAGGCGTCTGCTCGACGAGCAGTGCC
>QHWL01000044.1:0-4773 GCA_003222555.1 Acidobacteriota bacterium
CGGTGCGTCGTTCGCAATTGCCAAGTTTCTGGCGAGATTGTTCCTGCTTCTCTTCTTGGTCTTCCTGGTCATCGCAGGTGACGGCTGCTCGACGGATCACCGACTGACGCGCCGGCGCGCTTCCGATACAATGGAGGATCTTGGAGCCTGAGATCCTCCATTGAAGTTCCGTTCTCTTCCTGCCGGGTCCAGAGGACCCGCTCTGCTTTGCGCAGGCCCTGCCCTCCTTTGCGCATTGGTCGCCGTCGGAATGAGTCTGTTTGGTCGCGGCCTCGCCAGTCAGGGCGTCGCACAGCCCTCACCGCTCACGCTGCTGGCCAAAGAGGGTCGACGCGTCATACCGGTCAGCCTCGTCAACGACCAGGAATTCATCGCGCTCGACGATCTTGCGCCCATCTTCCAGCTCACGGTTCGTGAGGAATCACTGGCCCTCACCGTGTCTTACAAAGGGAAACTCATCGTTCTCACCTCCGATCAGGGGTTGGCCTCGGTCGCGGGCAAACTCGTCTCGCTGCCCGCGCCGCCGACGCGGGCTGGACGCCGATGGCTTGTACCCTTGGAGTTCATCAGCCGCGCGCTAGCGCCGGTCTACGACACTCGCCTCGAACTGCGGAAACCATCGCGCCTGCTGATCGCCGGCGATCTACGTGTGCCGCAAGTGACCGTGCGGTACGAGCCGGTGGGGACCACTGCGCGGTTGACCGTCGACGCCACGCCGCGCGCCACCAGCACGGTTTCACAGGACAACGACCGGCTGGCGATCAAGTTCGACGCGGACGCGCTCGACATCGCGACTCCACCGCTCGTGCCTTTCCCTCCACAGGGCGTCCTTCAAGCCATCCGCGTCCTCGATCCGGTCACGCTCGGCGTCGATCTGGGGCCGCGATTCGCCGGGTTCAAGGCCTCCACCCAGCCCGTCGATCAAACGATGCGGCTCGTCATCGACCTTCTGTCGACGCAGACGCAAACCGAGACCACACAGCCCGTCCCGCCACCGTCGCTACCGGCGGCGCCCGCCCCCGACCTGTCGGCGCTCAATCAGCCAGTATCGGCCGTCCGGACCATTGCCATCGACCCAGGACATGGCGGCGACGACGAGGGAGCAAAAGGCGACAACGGCGTCAAAGAGAAGGATGTCACGCTCTCGGTCGCGCGGCGCGTCAAGGCGTCGATCGAAGCGCGCCTCGGCATTCGCGTGATGCTGACGCGCGACGACGACCGCAATGTGCCGCTCGACGAGCGCACGGCCGTCGCCAACAACAACAAAGCCGATCTCTTCATCAGTCTGCATGCCAGTGCCTCGCTGCGCAAGTCTGCGGTAGGAGCCTCGATCTTTTCCGTGGCCTTCGATCAAGCCGCCGAAGAGACCGCGCGCCTGGCGCTGGCCCCCGAGCGCCTGCCAACATTCAACGGTGGCTTGCGCGACATCGAGCTCGTGCCGTGGGACCTCGCCCAAATTGGGCACATCGACCAGTCGATCGAGCTGGCGACGATTCTCAGGCGTCAGTTCCAAGACCGGATTGCGCTCAGCCCGCGGCCGGTCGAGCGGGCGCCGCTGCGCGTTCTGGAATCCGCGAACATGCCGGCCGTGCTCATCGAAATGGGTTATCTGACGAATCCGGATCAGGAAAAGCAGCTCGCGGGGGCGGACTTTCAGAACGCGCTGGTGCAGGCGGTTTTCGAAGCGGTGCTGAAGTTCCGTGACGCGCTGGACCAGGGGCGGCTCGCGGCGGCCGGAGGGACACCGTGACGCTGCGGAGCGCGCTCGCCGTCAGCGCCGTCGCCGCCGTGGCCGCCGCGCTCACGTGGCTGTTCTTCGTCGGCCTGCCGCGCTGGTACGGGGGTCCGGCAAAGGCCGCCGCCGCGCCGGCGCCGGTGCAGGTGCCGGCGGGCCGCAAGATCAAGGCGCGCCTTTTCTACGTGGCCGCCGATGGCTCGAACCTGACGAGCGTCGAGCGGGATGTGGCGTACGGCGAAGGCACGGCTGGGCAAGCCAAGGAGATTATCAACGCGCAGCTTGCGCCGGTCACCGAGCCGCTATTGTCGGCCGTGCCGCCGGGAACAACGCTGCGCGCCCTTTTTGTCACGGCGAACGGCGAGGCCTACGTCGACTTCACCCGCGAGATCACCGCCGCGCACCCCGGCGGTTCGCTCGACGAGCTGCTGACGGTGTACACCATCGTCAACGCGCTCACCGTCAATCTGCCGGCCGTGTCGGGCGTCCAGGTGCTCGTCAACGGCAAGGAGGTCGACACGCTCGCGGGCCACGTCGACCTGCGCCGCCCGCTCGCCAAGAACCTCGCTTGGGTACAGTGACCGACGATGAGATCTGACCATCGACCCGCGAACCAGCTTCGCGACACGAAGCTCACGCCCGGCTACCTGGATCATGCCGAGGGCTCGGTGTTCATCGAAGCCGGGCGAACGCGCGTCATCTGCACCGCCAGCGTGGAGGACCGCGTGCCGCAGTTCCTGCGCAACACCGGCAAGGGCTGGGTGACTGCCGAGTACGGCATGTTGCCGCGCGCGACCAACACGCGCATGCAGCGCGAGTCGACGGCGGGCAAGGTCGGCGGGCGCACGCAGGAGATCCAGCGGCTCATCGGGCGGTCGCTCCGGTCCGTCACCAACCTTCACGCCCTCGGCGAGCGCACGATCTGGATCGACTGCGACGTCATCCAGGCCGACGGCGGCACGCGGACGGCGGCAATCACCGGCTCGTTCGTCGCGCTGGCGCTCGCGATCGAGAGGCTCCGCGAGCGCGATGTCATTCGTGCCATTCCGCTGTCGGACTACGTCGCCGCCACGAGCGTCGGCATCGTCGATGGCGAGGCGCTGCTCGATCTCGCCTACGACGACGACTCGCGCGCCGACGTCGACATGAACATCGTCAAGACGGGTAATGGGCGGTTCATCGAGGTGCAGGGGACGGCGGAAGCGATGCCGTTCGGACGCGACGCGCTGATGACGCTGCTCGACCTCGCGGACCACGGGATCAAGCAGCTGGTGGAAAAACAACGGGCGATCGTCGGACACCTCGTGCCCGCTACCAAGTCGGTTTGACGAGCCTGACGAGAAATCACGTAAAACGCAGAGGGCGCAGAGATCGCAGAGAAAAATTCCTTAAAATAACTCTCTGCGTGCTCTGCGTTCAAACGTGCATTTTTTAGGCGTAGCCAGTGTCCGGCCGGACCAGAAACGCCCGGAGCGCCCGGAATGCTCCGGCCCGATGGCTGATGGTCGACTTCTCCGCGCTCAGTTCCGCAAGCGTCCGGCCGAGCGGCGGGTAGAAAAAGATCGGATCGTAACCGAACCCGCCATCGCCTCGCGGTTCGGGCGCAATCCGGCCTTCAATGGTGCCGCGGGCTTCAAACAGGATCGTGTCGCGGGCGGCGAGCGCGAGCGCGCAGACAAACCGCGCGGGGCTCCCGCCGGCGCCCGTCCGGCGCAGCGCGTCGTAAATGAGCGCGAACTTGTCGGGATACGACATGTCGACGCCGCCAAACCGCGCCGACGCGACGCCGGGGGCGCCGCCGAGCGCGTCGATCTCGAGGCCGGAATCCTCCGCGACGGTGAGCTGGCCGCTTCGAGCGGCGTAGTAGAGCGCCTTGTCGCGCGCGTTCTCCGCAAACGTGGACCCGGTCTCCTCGGGCGGGGAAACCTCGGGCCACTCGGCCAGGGTGACAAGGTCGAACCCCACGCCTTCCAGTAGAATCGCGATCTCAGCAAGCTTGCCGCGATTGGTGGTTGCTGCTAGAAGCTTCGCCAGATTGGTCCTTTGTCCTTGGTCCTTCGTTCTTGGTCCGTCCTTGGTCCTTGGTCGTCCTTGGTCCTTGGTCGTCCCTGGTCCTTCGTCGTCGCTGGTCCTTCGCACCTTGGCCGACGCACTCACTGTGAAAGGACCAAGGACTAGGCACCAAGGACGCCAAGGACCAGGGACGACCAGGGCCCAAGGACCAAGGACCAAGGACCGATTGGCGCCTGTGTCCCACCCATGTATGATACGGCGCTCATTTCTTCCCTAAAGGAACCATGCATCCCGACCTTCAGGAAGCCGTCAACCTTCACGAAGCGATTGTCGCCGAGGGCAGCAAGGCCCTGGTCGGCTACGATACCGAGAAGGCGCTCGCCAACGTCGTGCTGCTGTCGGAGATTCCGACGACCTACGACAAAGACCAGAAACGCCAGGTCAACGCCGGCAACCTGCTGCTTCGCGGAGTGCCAGGTGTGGGCAAGACATTTTTTGGCGTCATCCTCGCCGCCATCAGCAACGCGAAGTTCGCCCGCGTTCAGGGCCGCGCCGACCTGCAGCCCACCGAGGTGGTCGGCTTCCAGATGATCAATCCGGCGACCGGCGCGCTCATCACCGAGTTCGGGCCGCTGGCCTCGGCGGAAGTCATTCTGCTCGACGAGATCAACCGCATTCCGTTGAAGTCGCAGAGCGCGTTTCTGGAAGGGTTGCAGGACCGCACGATCACGATCGGCAAGACCACCTACGAGCTGCCGGCATTCAGCTTCGCCATCGCCACGATGAACCCGGTCGAGCTGGGCCAGGGCACCTTCCCGCTCTCGGAAGCGGCGGTCGATCGGTTCGCCATCATCGTGAACATCGCGTATCTGCCGCCCGATGAAGAGCAGAAGCTGGTGAGCTTCGACTTCAAGCAGGTCCGCCTGAACCCGCTGATGCAGAAGGAACGGATTATCGAGCTTCGCGCGGCGATTACGCGCGAAGTGTTCCTGCACGAGAAGCTCGCCAAGTACATTCGCCGGCTG
>QHWL01000044.1:4780-11579 GCA_003222555.1 Acidobacteriota bacterium
CGCCGAGACCGAGTGGTACCAGCATTCGCCGTCGGAGCTCGTGGAGAAATGCGTGGACCTGGGGGGCTCGCCGCGTGCGACCATCTGCTGGGGACGGCTCGTCAAGGTGTGGACGCTGCTGCAACGCCGCCGGGTCGAGGTGTACCCCGAAGACGTGCAGGATCTGGCGAAGTATGTGCTTGGGCACCGCGTCTGGCTGGGCCCGCACGCCGCCAGCCACGGCGTGACCGTCGACATGGTCATCAACGACATCATCGAACGGGTTCCGGTTCCATGACCCAAAATCCGGCCGCCGAGCCGCTGGTCAACCTCTCCGAGATCGCCGAGATCGAGCTGTTCATCATGAAACGGATGAAGGAGTTCACGCTCGGCGATCACGCCAGCGTGTTCAAAGGCTCGGGGTTCAATTTCGTCGGCCTGCGCGACTGGGAGCCCGGGGACCGGATGGCGTCGATCGACTGGGCGCAGTCGTCGATGAACAATTTCAGCCCGCTCGTCACCCGCGAGTTCGAGCAGAACAGCAACGCCACTATCATCGCGGTAGCCGATGCCTCGCCCTCGACCAGGTGCGGCGTCGCCGGCACCTCGATCGCCGCGGCCATCGCGCGGTCGGTCGCCACGGTCGGCATGTCGGCCGTGCTGTTTCAGGACATGTTCGGGCTGATCACGTTCGGCGAAGGCTTCCATCAGCTCTCATCGGCGCGGCCCCGCATCGGCAAGCCGCACGTGATCTATTGCCTCGATTTGTATCAGCTTCGAAACCAAATCGACGTGCCGTCGGAACAGAGCGATGTCACCGCGACCATCGCCAGCCACCTGCGCAAGACGTCGCTCGTGCCGATCATTTCGGATTTTCTCTTCGTGGACGCCCCGCGCATCATCAAGGAGTTGTCCCGGCTGAATACGGCGCACGACGTCTTCATGATCATGGTGGATGCGCGGTTCGCGTACCGGCTGCCTGAGGTGTCAGCCGGCTGGATCGAGACCTTCGACGTGGAAACCGACCGCACGCGCATCGTCTCACGGCGGGAGTTCGCCCACCTCGCCGACCGCGTCGGCCAATGGCAGGAGGAAATCCTGCGGCTCGCGCGCGACGCCGACCTCGACATGGTGCGCGTCGGCCTCGATCGCTGGGAGATGGAGACGACGCTCTTCGAGTTCCTGGCCGAGCGGCGATTACGCAAAATATAGGAATTTCGGCAACAACTGGTACGATTGAGGCGTTCATGAACAGAAGGTTCAGCAGGGTGAGCAGGTCCTGGCCTGGCCGTGTCGGTGTCGTCGTGATGGTTGTTGCGGCGTCCGGGGCATGGTTGGCGCCGCCGGCGACCGCCCAGACCCCCGCGAAGGCGCCGACAGCGGCCCAGGCCCCCTCCAGGATTGCGGGCCCGGGCGAAATCGCATCCGACCCCATCATGTGCTGGTGGAAGACCGACAAGAACGCCGTGCAGCTCGGCGAGCATTTCACCCTCACGTTGACATGCGGGGTCGTGGAAGCCGGCCGCGTCACGGTGGTGCCCGATGTGAAGTCGCTCGAGCCGACGACGGTGCAGCTCGCGCCGTTTGAAGTCGTCCGCGGCGTCCGTCACGAAGACATCAAGGAGGCGCCCTGGCGTTACTTCCAGTACGAGTACACGTTGCGCCTGCTCGGCGAGGGCTACTTCGGGCAGGACGTCGACATCCCGTCGATTACCGTCACCTACAACGTTCAGTCCCCTGGCGGCGGCGAAACGCAGGGACGGGATCAACTCTACGTGCTGCCCGCGGTGCCGATTCGCATCATCTCGCTCGCGCCGGCCAAGGCGACCGATATTCGCGACGCCCCGCGCGACACCTTCGCCGACATCGAAGCGCGGAGGTTCCGCGCCACTGGAGAGCTCATTGCGGCCGGTGTCTTCTTCGCCTTCGCGGTGGTACTCGTTGGATTCGCGATCGCCCGGATGGTCGGGCGGTATCGCGAACACGCGGCCGTCGTGGTTCGACCGCTGCCCGCGCGTGCCGTGCTGGCCGCGTGCCTACGCGCGATCGGACGGCTGAGGTCGGACGTGGCGCGTGAAGGCTGGACGCCGGACCTCGTCGGCCGGGCGCTGGCCGCCTTGCGCGTCGCGGGCGCGGTGGCGCTGGGCCGGCCCGTGGCCCAGACGCTGGTCGACATGAACGTGCAGGGCCGCGAAGGACAAGTCGTCCTCCGGAAGGGGATTTTTCGCCCCAAGCGCGCGCTCATCTCCGCGCCGACGACCGAGGACGCGATCGCCCGCTTGCTTGCGAGCGGCAACGGACTGGACCCGCGTACTCGGGCCATGCTTGAAGAGCTTCGAGATTCGCTGCGCACGTTCAGCATCGCCAGCTACAGCCGCACCGATCGCCTCGATACGACTGCGCTCGATGCCGCGCTCGAGAACGGCACGCGGGCGATTCGGCGCCTGCGATTTACGAAACGGTGGCCCGTGAGCGCGGCCGCCAGGATCGCGAAATCCGCCGCCGGGCTCGGAGGCATGACGTGGTCACGCTCAGAGAACTCCTGATCGCTCTCCGCGGCACGATGTCCGAGTGGCTGAGGCTGCGCTGGACCGACCTGCAGTTTACGGAAGGCAGGACGGCTTTCTTCGTGGTCGTCGTCCTGCTCGCACTCTCGCTGTTCATGCTGACGGCGCGCCGCCTGCTGTCGCGCAAGGCGGGGCGTACGCAGCTCGGGCTGCCGGCGGTCCTGCCCGTGATGCGCCGATCGTACCTGTCGGCCACCCGCCACGCCGCCTTTCTGTTGTTCCTGCTGGGGGTGCCCTTCTTCGCGGTGGCACTCGCCGATCCGCACACGGCGTTCACGCAAGAGCAAGTGTCCTATCCCGGCCGCCGTATCGCCATCCTGATTGATTCCTCCACCAGCATGGTCATGAAGTTCAATTCGGTGAAGCTGCACGCGCAGGGAGCGCCTGCGTTCTACACGGCAGTTGCAGCGGCCGAGCAGTTCATGAGGCTGCGGATGAAGGGCCCGTACCACGACCTCATCGCGCTCATTCAGTTCGGCAACGAAGCGTACGTGGTCACGCCGTTCACGACCGACTACCAGAACGTCCTGCTGAGCATCAAGCTCGTCAGCAACCCGAAGGAATGGGGGCGGTTCAGCGACTGGGGCACCACCATCATTCAGGGCATCGAGCAGGGCGCGCAATTGTTCAAGACGTTCAACTTTCTGAACGCCTCGGGCAATCTCATGTTGGTTTTCACCGACGGGCGGGACGACCAGGCCACCCTCAAGGGAAAATCGCTCGACGACCTCGTGGCCGAAGCGCGGAAGAACAAGATACCCGTCTACATGATCCGGACGGCGTACAACCTGAAGTTCGGCGATGTCTTGCAGGACCGGCTCTGGAAGGATGCCGTCGAGAAGACCGGCGGCCGCTTCTACCCGGCGGCGGACGAGGACGCTATCTTGAACGCCATAAACGAAATCGACAGGCTCTCGCCGGGACGCATCGACGTGCACCAATATACGGCCCAGCGACCGCGGTTTGCGGGCTACACCCTCATCGCCATCGCGTTGTGGCTCGCGGCGGGCACGCTGAAACTGGGATTCCGGCACTTCAGGACGTTTCCCTAGCGCCTGCGGCCATGCCGAGCCGAGGACAGGCGAATCCGAGGCGAGGCATCAGCGTTAGTTCGCGCTGGGGGGCGGGGTCCCCAACGCGGCAGCGGCGTTGGGGTGCCGGATGGGGCCCCAGCGCCAGTGAATGAAGTGATGCGCGGCGCACAACCACGCGCCGCAACTGGTTGGAGGTTGTGATGAAGGCGATCAGCGGTTTTCTGTTGGGAGCGATCGTGCTGGCACTGGTCGGCGGCGTGTGCCTCGCCGCGGGCATCCTCGATCGCGAGATGGCACACGCGCAGGAGCATGTCGTTTCGGGAGACTACGACGAGCCGCAGGCCATCCTGGACACCACCGAACGTTATTTCGAATACGCAACCCGGCTGCCCTGGGTCGGCAACGGGCCCGTCAACGACGTGCGCGCGCGCAAAGCGGCGCTTCACTATTGGCAAAAGCAGTACGGGGCGATCGTGCCGGAAATCGCCGATCCGGTGGGGAACGTCGCCTCCGACAATATCGAGTTGCAACTCATCGTCGCCAACGCCATGTACCGGGTCGGCCAGGCAGAATCCAAGGATCGACAAACCACGCTCGCGGCGCTCGATGCCGGCATCAATGCCTACCTCACCGTGCTGAAGAACGCCCCGCGTCAGGAAGACGCGGCCTACAACTACGAGTTCCTCGTGCGCCTGCGCGACGACATTGCCAAAGGCCGTCGCAAGGCTGAACCGACCGAGGTCAGCGGCCCGCACGGTCACCCGGGCGGCCCGCCATTCAAAGGCAAGAACGAGTTCAAGATCTACGTTCCGCTGCAATCGGACGAAATAGATAAAGGCGCGACATCCGGCAAGGCCGCTCCGATGAAGCGCAAGGGCTAGCCGATGCTCACCGGGGTGAATCTCAGCACGCTGAGCTTTGCGGAGCCCCTTTTTCTCTGGCTCCTCCCCATCCCGGGGATTCTGCTGGTGCTGTGGCTGTGGCAGGTGTGGCGTCGGCGCCGTGACGCCCGGCGGTGCAGACGCGATCGCGTGCTCCCGGTGCGCGAGCGGTACACGCTCGCGGGCGATTTGGCTTTTTGGCTGTGCGGGCTCGTCGCGGCCAGCCTCTGCATCGTCGCACTCGCACGGCCGCAGGCGCGTGTCTCAGCGGTCACCAAGGCCGGCGCCGACATCGTGATCCTGCAAGACGGCTCCGCGTCGATGTGGGTCAAGGACGTGACGCCGGACCGCTGGCAGCGATCCGTTCAGTTCATCCGGGCGTTCGCAGAGGCGCTCAGTTGGAAGGGGGACCGCGTCGCGCTGGCGATCTTCGCTCATCTCGCCTCTCCGCAGACGCGCCTGACTAAAGATCCCAACGCGCTGTTTTTCTTCCTCGATCATCTCAGCGAGCATTCGCCTTTCCGGCTCGAAGACGATCCAACGTGGGACACCAACATCGAAGAAGGCCTGTATTGGGGCCTGAAGCTCGTCGAGACCGACGAAGAGCTGTTTGGCAAGACGACGAACGGGAAAGCCTTCGTCGTGATCTCCGACGGCCAGGCCTGGAGCGGCAACGTCGCGAATGCGCTGGCCATGGCGCGAAAGCGCCAGGCGCCGGTGTACGTCGTCGGCGTGGGCACGACGACGGGCGGCCTCATTCCAGAGCCGGTCCGCTACCAAGGCGGCGTGGCGCAGGCCCCAATTCGCGCCGTTCTCGACCGCAATTCGCTGCGCGAGATTGCGCGCGTCGGTGGCGGCGAGTACTTCGAGATCGGCCGGGAGCCCGATCGGGACGTCGCCTTCAGGATCATCCTCAGCGTCAGGCGTCGCGCCCAGGTGAGCCAGGAGGTTGACAGCTACGAAGACTTCTACTGGCGGTTCCTGTTTGCCGCAGGAGTCTTTTTGTGCCTCGGAACGTTTCTCCTCAAGGGGTCAACCGAGCTCTGGTGGCAGGCTGCCGTCGTGATCGTGGCAGTGGTGCTCCTCGCGAACGCTATCCGTTAATCCGAGGTAAGATCTCAGGGCCTCTTCGTCGGCACTCCCCTTTACAGTATGACATTCGAGCGAACAGCGATATTCGCGACGGCTTTCCTTGCGTGGCTGTCGGCGGCGCACGCCGCGGCCGGCGAGCCAAGGGGGGCGCCGCAGATGGTGGCGACTGCCAAGCCATCGGCTCCCGCATCGAGCGGCGGCGGAGCCGAGACGATCGTTCCGCTGCCGCCCGAGGCGCCCGCTGTCATCACGCGCGCCGAGAGTGGCCTTGCGACGATGCGGGCCGTGCGCGTGAGCCAGCCCTTGAAGATCGACGGTCGCTTGGACGAAGAGGTATACGGCGCGGTTTTGGCGGCCGGCGATTTCATCCAGCAGGAGCCGACCGAGGGCGAGCCGGCAACCGAGAAGACCGAGATCTGGGTGCTTTTCGACAACGAGAACCTCTACGTCTCGGCCCGCTGCTGGGACGACCATCCAGAGCGCTGGGTGCTGACCGAGCTGCGTCGCGACAACAACAACATCATCTCCAACGAGAACCTCTCGGTCGTGCTCGATACGTTCCACGACCGCCGCAATGGCTTCCATTTCCAGACCACTCCGCTCGGTGCGATTCGGGATGCCGCCTTCACCGACGAAGGCAATGTCAACACGAGCTGGAACGCGGTCTGGTCCGTGAAGACCGGACGCTTCGACGGCGGCTGGACCGTCGAAATGGCGATTCCCTTCAAGTCCCTTCGCTACCGAGGATCGGGCCCTCAGGTGTGGGGAATCAACTTTCGGCGGATCGTCAAATGGAAGAACGAGACGACCTTCCTCACCCGGGTGTCCCCCTCGTACGGCAACAATGGTGTTTTCAAGGTGTCGGTCGCGGGCAATCTCGTAGGATTGGAGACGCCTGCGCAGTCGATGAACCTGGAACTGAAACCCTACGTCGTCTCGTCCTTGACGACGGACCGCGCCGCGGCCGACCCGTTTTCCAACCGGTTCTCGCCGAACGCTGGATTCGATTTCAAATACGGGCTGACGCGCGGCCTCATTGCCGACGCCACGTACAATACAGACTTTGCGCAGGTCGAAGAAGACGTCCAGCAGGTCAATCTCACACGATTCAGTCTGCAGTTCCCGGAGAAGCGCGACTTTTTTCTGGAGGGGCAGGGCATCTTCGCGTTTGGCGGTCCTTCGAGTAATTCCGGAGGCGACAACAGTACGAGCGACGTGCCGATCCTGTTTTTCAGCCGGCGTATCG
>QHWL01000044.1:11608-11805 GCA_003222555.1 Acidobacteriota bacterium
TCGGGGCAGTGAACATCCAGACGCAGGACAAGCTGTCGGCCGGCGCCGTCGCGACGAGCTTTTCCGTCTTTCGGCTGAAGCGGAATGTGCTGCGCCGCAGCAACATCGGCTTTCTCGGCACGCGCCGCACCCCGACCGCGGCCAACGACGGGTCGAACCTGGCCGTTGGCGCGGACGCGAACCTCGCGTTTTTCCGG
>QHWL01000108.1 GCA_003222555.1 Acidobacteriota bacterium
AATAGCCCCGAGATGCGGAAGATTTATCAGGTCATCGAACAGGCGGCGCCGACCAACGCATCGGTGCTCATCACGGGCGAGTCGGGGACGGGCAAGGAGCTCGTCGCGCAGACGCTCCATCAACTCAGCCCGCGCGCGTCGTTCCCCTTCGTCGCCATCAATTGCGCGGCGATCCCCGAGACGCTGCTCGAGAGCGAGATTTTCGGGCATGAGAAGGGGGCGTTCACCGGGGCGGCCGACCGGCGTCAGGGCTGTTTCGAGCTCGCCGATCGCGGGACGCTGTTTCTCGACGAGATCGGCGAGATGACCCCGGCGACGCAGGTGAAGCTCCTGCGCGTGCTGCAGGAACGCACGTTCAGGCGCGTGGGCGGACGAACCGAACAGTCGGTCGATGTGCGGGTGATCGCCGCGACCAACATCGACCCCGTTGAGGCGGTGCAGAAGGGCAAGCTGCGCGAAGATCTCTTCTATCGGCTGAACGTCTTCGCGTTCCGCNNNTAAAGAGGACCTCGCGCTGCTGATTCAGTCGTTCATCAACGAGTTCAACTCGAGCAATCAGAAGTCGATTGCCGGCTTGGACCACCAGGCCATGCGGATGATCGAGCAGTACGCCTGGCCCGGTAACGTGCGGGAGCTGAAGAACGTCATCGAGCGCGCGACGATTCTCGCGCCCGGACCGTTCATCGAACCGAAGCACCTGCCGGCGGCGCTCGCCCACGAGCCGCCGGTGCAGCAGCAGCCCCAGGTCGCCTTGGCGCCCGGCACGACGGTCGAAGAAGCGGAACGGCGTTTGATCCAAATGACGCTCGAGCACACGCGCGACAACAAAACGCGCGCGGCCGAGATTCTCGGCATCAGCCTGAAGACGCTGCACAACAAGCTCAACAAGCTTCGTCTGAGACCGCGAAAGAATGACCAGCAGTGAGGGTCGAGGTTCAGGGTTCCAGGTTCAGGGTTCAGGTTCTAGGGGCAGGTTCGGTCGAACCTTGAAACCCTGAACCCCTGAACCCCTGAACCCGATAGATACTGAGTATTGTGCGCCTAGGCATCAAAGGGAAACAGGTTCTCGGCGTTACGTCGCTCGTCGGCGCGGTCGTCGTGGTGTTGAGCCTGCTGAACCTTGCGCGGCTCGCTCGAGTGAGCCTCGAAGAAAGCCAGGCCCGGGCAGACTTTATCGCGCGCGCCATCTATCAGCGGGCGCGGGAAGTGATTCGCGAAGGCTCCGATCCGTACAAGGCGCTGCGCGCCGATCCCGGTCTGCGGTCGATTCTCACCTCGAGTCTCTACTCCAAGAACGTGACGTTTGCGGCGATCGTCGACGTGTACGACCTCGTCGTCGCGCACGCCGATCCCGCTCTCGACGGTCAGCCGCTGCCGCCGGGCGGCGACCTGAGCAGGCTCCTGTCGCGTCCGGCGCTGTCGCAGCTGGTGGCCATCTACTCGGGCCAGGGGCGCAATCTGGAGCTCCAGCAGCCGTTGCTGCTCGGCAACACCCAGTTCGCGTCCCTCCGCATCGGCGTTTCGACGCTGTTGATCCGGCAGGACCTCGACGCGTCGCTCAGACCCGCCACGGCCGCCGCCTTCGCGGCGCTGGCGATCTCGGTGCTCGTGGCGAGCCTGCTGGCGCAGCTGTTGCTCCGGCCGATTCACGTCATTCGAAGCGGCTTGACGCGGCTCGGTCAGGGTGAGTTCGGCGTCCGTCTCGATCTCAATCAGCACGACGAGTTCGGTGATTTGGGAAACTTCTTCAACACGGTCAGCGCGCAGTTGTCCGCCGATCGGTCGCAGATGGCCGGGCAGGTGGCGCACCTGGAATCGGCCGTCGAGCATCTGGAAGACGCCGTGGCCATCGTCAGCCCGAGCGGCGAGGTGCTCTTTGCGAACCCGGCGATGCGCGCGCTGCTGCCGGCCGCAGCCGCCGGTGCTTCGTTCGAGGGCATCGTCGGGCCCGATCATCCGCTGCGCCGGTTGTCCGAGCAGACGCTCATGAGCCGCCAGTCGCGCGGCCCCGTGACGGCGACGTTCCCACGGCGTCGGGAGTCTGTTTCCGACGAGGACGCCGACCAGAAGACTCCCGACCCGGTCGGCGAGCGGCTCATCATGACGCACGCCGTGAACGCTCCCAATGGCGAGCTGCTCGGCATCATGCTGGTCGCGCGCAATCTCGAGTATCTGAGTCAGGTGCAGTCGACCATCCGGTACTCGCGCAAACTGGCCGCGCTCGGCCGATTGTCGGCCGGCGTCGCGCACGAAGTGAAGAACCCGCTGAACGCGATGATGATCCATCTCGAGCTGCTGCGCCAGCAGTTCGGGCAGGAGACGGCGGCCGCGCGCACCGTGGCCGCCGGCGGCCGCACCGCAGCAGCGGCGATGGTGACGGAGGCGCCACCGATCGACGCGCGCGCCGCGACGGAGCATGTCGATGTGATTGCCAGCGAGATCCGGCGGCTCGACGAGGTGGTGCATGGCTTCCTCAAGTTCACCAGGACCGAAGATCTGAAGCTGCAGCCTGTCCGCCTCACTGCGCTCGTCGACGAGGTCGTGCCGATCGTCCGCCCTGAAGCGGAGCGTCACGGCGTCACGTTGACCGTGGAGTGCGACGGCGCGCCCGACGTCAACGGCGATCCGGCGATGCTGCGTCAGGCGTTTCTGAATCTGGCGCTCAATGCGTGTCAGGCGATGCCCGACGGCGGCACGCTGCGCATCCAGTGCGAAGCGGCGCGCGGCCGGCGCGTGGCGGTGGCGTTTGCCGATACCGGCGTCGGCATCAAACCCGAGGATCTGGAGCGGATCTTCGATCTGTATTTCACGACCAAAGCCACCGGGAGCGGCATCGGCCTGTCGATGGTGTATCGCACTGTCCAGATGCACGACGGCGAAATTGAGGTACAGTCGACTCCTGGGGCCGGAACGACGTTCCGAGTGTTGCTACCGCAGGCGTAGGGGTGAGGCGATGCCCGAATGCACGAATGCTCGATTGCGCAAACGGAGATCCTCCGCCTGCGCGTTCTTGTGTTTGTCCGTTGGTGTATTGCTGATGTCGGGGTGCTCCCGCGCACGCGCCAAGACCGAGCCCGACGCACCGGCGCTCAACGTGCCCGTGCCGCCGCCGCGCGAAGTGGAAGTCGCCGACGCCACCCTGCCGGCGCCGCCGCCACCGCCGCCCCCAGAAGAGCCCGCGCGGCGTGCGCCGGCGGCCCCCCCGGCGCCCGTGCGTCCGCGTCCCGCACCGCCCAGGCCAGAACCCGCGCCCGTGCCCGCAGCCGCCGCGCCCGCGCCCGCGGAGCCGCCCAAACCGGTGGAAGAACCGGCCAAGCCGCCGACAACCACTCTCCAGACGGCCCCGACGGGAAACGAAGGTGAAGTCGAGCGAACCATTCGTACCGTGCTGACGAAGGCGACGGCCGATCTCAATCGCATCGACTACCGCGCGCTGAATGCCGACGCGCGCACGCAGTACGACACCGCCAAACGATTTGTGACGCAGGCGCAGCAGGCCTTGCGAGCGAAGAATCTGGTGTTCGCCAGAAACCTCGCCGACAAAGCGGCCGCGCTTGCGGCTCAGCTGGGTGGCAAGTAGCACAAACTGGGGCCAACATCCTCTGGCACCCGGCTTGCTTTTATTGAGGTCAACCTCGTTTCTTCCCGCGATCTCCGGGAGGAAAAAATCCTGCTAATCAGCCTGCCTGTGCACCAAGGGAGGCGGTCGAAAGACAGCCTCCCCGCCTGCCACTCTTTCAACATCTTGCGAGTGCCCTAAAACGGGGGCACCATATGTAGTGGTTACACGCTTGACAAACGAGCTGCCGAGGCTCATATTGGCCGTCTGGTCCCAAGAAATTGCGTCGCGAGGATTCCTGGCGTTTGGCCGGCGGACCAAGGTTGTCCGGATTCCGTACGGTCACGCGTCATCCAATAAGGCTACCGAGGTCGAGTCCGGGGTGGGTGCATGATCGGTTAGTTCAGTGGAGGGCTCATGAAAGAAAGCGCTGGCTACCGGGCCGCGAGTGCCGGACAGCAGACTGTGGAGAGCAGTGTGGGGGCGGGTTCGCCAGCACACGTCGACCCTCTTCTGGAAAAAGACGAAAAAGACGAAAAAGACAAGGACAAGCCGCGCGCGAAAAAGGCAATCGCGCCCGCGCCCGGACTGGCATTCCCGCGATTCTTTACGCAGGCTGGAGTCGATCCGTTCGATGAGATCGAATGGGAGCTCCGCGCCGCCGTCATCGGCAACGAACGCGGCGACGTCGTCTTCGAGCAGCGCGACGTCGAGATTCCGAAGTTCTGGTCGCAGCAGGCGACCAACATCGTCGTTTCGAAATATTTCCGTGGGCAAATCGGTACTCCCGAGCGCGAGCGCAGCATCAAGCAGCTCATCGGCCGCGTCGTCGCCACAATCACGGAATGGGCACGCACGAACAGGTACTTCGCGGGGGAGGAGGATCTGCAGGCGTTCAGCGACGATCTGAAGCACATCCTCGTCTACCAGAAAGCGGCTTTCAACAGCCCCGTGTGGTTCAACTGCGGATTCGAAAAAGCGCCGCAGTGCTCGGCCTGCTTCATCAACTCGGTCGAGGACACGATGGACTCGATCCTGACGCTGGCGCGAACCGAGGGGATGCTGTTCAAGTTCGGGTCGGGCACGGGGACGAACCTGTCGCCGATCCGCTCGTCCAGAGAACTGCTCGCCGGAGGCGGCACGGCGTCGGGTCCGGTGTCGTTCATGAAGGGCTACGACGCGTTTGCGGGCGTCATCAAGTCGGGCGGCAAGACGCGGCGCGCGGCAAAGATGGTCATCCTCGACGCCGACCATCCCGACATCGTCGAGTTCATTAATTGTAAAGTTGCCGAAGAGAAGAAGGCCTGGGCCCTCATCGACGCCGGCTACGACGGCTCGTTCACCGGCCCGGCGTACGCGTCGGTGTTCTTCCAGAACTCGAACAACAGCGTGCGGGTGCCCGACGATTTCATGCGGGCGGTCCTCGACGATGGCGAGTGGGACACACACGCGGTCCGGGACGGCGCGGTGATGGACACGTACCGGGCGCGCGATCTGATGCGCCTCATCGCCGAGGGGACGCACGTCTGCGGCGATCCGGGCATGCAGTTCGATACGACGATCAACGAATGGCACACGTGCTCCGAGACGGGGCGCATCTACGCCTCCAATCCGTGCTCGGAGTACATGTTCCTCAACGACTCGGCCTGTAATCTCGCGTCGATCAACCTGATGAGGTTCGTGAAGGTCGACGACGCGCTCGGGAGCGCCGAGTTCGACGTCGTCTCGTACAAGGCGGCGATCCGCACGCTCATTACGGCGCAGGAGATCATCGTCGACAACGCCAGTTATCCGACGCCGGCCATCGAGAAAAACAGCCACGCGTACCGTCCCCTCGGTCTGGGCTTCGCGAACCTCGGCGCGCTGCTGATGTCGCGCGGCCTGCCGTACGACAGCGACGCGGGACGCGATTATGCGGCGGCCATCACCGCGATGATGACGGGTGAAGCTTACGCGCAGTCGGCGCGGATCGCCCGCGACTGCGGCGGCCCGTTCACCGGCTACGACAGGAACCGCGAGCCGTTCCTCCGGGTGATGCGCAAGCACCGCGACGCGATGCGCGACGTCAACGCCAGGAACGTCCCGTCGGATCTGTACAGCGCAGCTCGAGGGTCGTGGGACGATGCGGTCGAACTCGGCGAGCGGTTCGGCTACAGGAACGCCCAGGCGACGGTGCTCGCGCCGACCGGGACCATCGGCTTCATGATGGACTGCGATACGACTGGCGTCGAGCCGGATATCGCGCTCGTCAAGTACAAGAAGCTGGTCGGCGGCGGGTTGATGAAAATCGTCAACCAGACCGTGCCGATGGCGCTCCGGAAGCTCGGCTACACACAGCCGCAGATCGATGCCATCGTCGACTACATCGACAGCACCGAAACGATCGAAGGCGCTCCTGGTCTCAAAGAATCGCACCTGCCGGTGTTCGACTGCGCGTTCAAGGCGATGAGGGGCCAGCGGTCGATTCACTACATGGGGCACATCAAGATGATGGGCGCGACGCAGCCTTTCATCTCCGGCGCCATCAGCAAGACAGTGAATGTGCCGAAGGAAGCGACCGTCGACGAGATTATGCAGGCCTACATCCAGTCGTGGAAGCTGGGCGCGAAGGCGGTCTCGATCTACCGCGACGGCAGCAAGCGAACGCAGCCGCTGAATACGTCGAGGGACAAGACACTGGGGGTCGATGCCCTCGCGCAGGCGGCCGCCCAACTCGTGACGCAGCCCGTGCGCCGGAAGCTTCCCGACGAGCGCAAGGCGATCACGCACAAGTTCGACATCGCCGGACACGAGGGCTACATCACCGTGGGTGTCTACGACGACGGTCAGCCGGGGGAAATCTTCCTCGTGATGGCGAAGGAAGGCTCGACGATCTCGGGCTTTGCCGACGCCTTCGCCCAGGCGATCTCCTACGCGCTGCAGTACGGCGTGCCGCTCCAGGCGCTGGTCGACAAATTCAGTCATGTCCGGTTCGAGCCCTCGGGCATGACGCGCAATCCGGAGATCCGCTTCGCGAAATCGATTGTCGACTACATCTTCCGATGGATGGCGTCGAAGTTCCTGTCGCCGGAGGCGCAGTTCCACGCCGGCGTGAACGGCCGCGAGCTCGAGGAGGGGAATATCCAGCCCGGTCCTGCTGTCGCCCGCCCACCGGCGGCGTCCGCGGCGCCCGCGGCGTCCGCCGCCTCGGCGACGCCGTTCTCGACGATTCAAAATCAGGAAGACGCACCACCGTGCTCGACGTGCGGCGCCATCATGATCCGCAGCGGCGCGTGCTACAAGTGCGTCAACTGCGGGAACACGAGCGGTTGCGCGTAAAGCGGTCTTCACAATCCTGTAGTGGCGCAGGCCTTCAGAGACTGTGAAGAAAACACGTTCAACGCAGAGACCGCAGAGGCCGCAGAGAAGAAATGCCCAAGGATTTCTCGGCGTGCTCTGCGAGCTCGTTTGCCTACTGCGACGCCGCTTTTTCAGCGTTGACCGATGAGCGCGCCGTCCAGCTGGTCAAGCAGGGCCGAATGAGGTCGCCCGTGGCTCGGTCCTCGCCAACCTCCTTGGCCAGGACAACGAGGAGTACGGCATCATCACGGTCTACCTGCGGTTGAAAACCCTCGCGCCGCCGTCGACCGAGCGGCAGATGCAGGGTCGCGGCGGGCGC
>QHWL01000757.1 GCA_003222555.1 Acidobacteriota bacterium
CACCTTGTTGAGGTCGCTATCTCTAGCGCCTGCCGGACCTTAGCGGGAGCGGGGCCCTAACTATCGGGCCATGCCTGGCGGCCCACGAGCGGGACGAACACACAGCTTTCGTGTACCGACTCCACCAGGGCGTCTCCCTGGCGAACGATGACTGTCAGTTCCTGATGGCCGTAGGAGCCGATTGGAATGACGAGACGGCCGCCGTCTGCCACCGCCGCTTTGAGCGATTCGGGTACGCGCGGCGCCCCTGCCGTGACCAGAATGGCGTCGTACGGAACACCGACGTCACCGGCCGTGCCGTCGCCAACGATGACGCTGATGCTCTGATATCCAAGCGACGCGAGGCGCACACGCGCAGTCTCGGCCAGCTCGGGATGGCGCTCGATGGTGATCACCTCGCGGGCCAGCTCGCCGAGGATGGCCGCCTGGTATCCCGATCCGGTTCCAATCTCGAGCACACGCTCCCCGCCGCGGAGGGCCAACGCCTGTGTCATCACGGCCACCATATAGGGCTGCGAGATCGTCTGGCCGTTGCCAATCGGAAGCGCCCGGTCGGCGTACGCAAGCGGCACCGCCTCGGCGGGAACAAACAGATGACGTGGCACGCGGCTCATCGCGTCGAGGACGCGAGGATCGCGGATGCCGCGCTGCACCAGTTGATCGGCGACCATCGACGAGCGCAGATCTTCGAAGCTGATGGGCATTTTTAGAAAGCGCTACCACGGAGGTCACGGAACCGAAGGACGGAGGTCACCGAAAACGAAGGTGATCCCACCGTGCCCTCCCGTTGTACTCCGTGCCCTCCGTGGTAGAGTCTTGAGTTAGCGGCGAATGCCCGCTTGGAGCAACGCTCCACCTGAGACATAATCGGCGGCATGTCCGAGACGCCGCCGCGTCCGCCTGCCCCGCCCGTTTCATCCCTCAAGGTTACGCCCGCGGGCGACACCGACAAAATGTTGTGCGAGCGCTGCGGTGGGGAGATGTACCGGATGCACGCCGTCTGGCGGTGTCCCACGTGCGGCTTCAAGACCGACTGCTGTGGTTGGTGAATGGACGTCCTGGACTCGCACGTCAATCCCGCCGACTCGATCTTCAAGACCAACCGCGATCGGATGTATCAGCTGGTCGCTGAGCTACGCGACCCGGCGGCCCGAAATATATTCAACGCCATCGCGAGCAGGGCAAGCTGCCCGTACGCGAACGAATCGACCGTCTGATCGATCCCGGCTCATCCTTTCTCGAATTGTCGCCGCTCGCGGCCATCGACATGTACGACGATGAGGCGCCGGCGGCGGGACTCATTACCGGGATCGGCCGCGTCTCGGGACGTGAGACGCTCCTTGTCGCCAACGACGCCACGGTGAAAGGCGGCACCTATTACCCGACGACCGTCAAAAAACACGTGCGCGCGCAGCAGATTGCCCTCGAGAACCGGCTGCCGTGCGTGTATCTGGTCGATTCGGGCGGCGCTTTCCTGCCCTTGCAGGCCGAGGTGTTTCCCGATCGCGAGCACTTCGGCCGTATTTTTTTCAATCAGGCGCGGATGTCGGCCGAACGGATTCCGCAGATCGCGGTCGTGATGGGCTCGTGTACCGCGGGCGGAGCGTACGTCCCGGCGATGTCGGACGAAACGATCATCGTCAAAGGTACGGGAACGATTTTTCTGGGCGGTCCGCCGCTCGTCAAGGCGGCCACGGGCGAAGAGGTCACCGCCGAGGAACTCGGCGGCGCCGACGTGCACACGCGGCTTTCCGGGGTC
>QHWL01000109.1:0-361 GCA_003222555.1 Acidobacteriota bacterium
TGCCTCGCTTCCGCGCGCGCGCCATAGCCTCGAAGATCATCGGATGCCCGTTGCATGCGATCAACTGATCGGGAGCGAACTCCTCCAGGAGCTTGTCGAGCAGCGCCAGGTATTGCTTGGTTTCTGCACGATCGGGCCGAGACTCGTTGTTGTGGCGCGTCAGCAGCAACGTGACAGGCACGTCCCTCACTGTGTAATGCACGACAGGCCGGTCTGCTACACGCCGGTTTTTGCCCGACCGTTTGGATGGCCCGTGCGGCGACGCGAGGCGCGACACATCAACGCCCTGCGTTCCCAAGTGATCCTCGATGGTGAAGGTCACAGAACTCGCGAAGCGGGCCGTCGTGAGGATGTGGCACAC
>QHWL01000109.1:409-11261 GCA_003222555.1 Acidobacteriota bacterium
GTCACGCCAGCAGTTGGGTCGGTGATGCAGTGGTTATTGACGAAGAGAAACCGCACAACTGAGCGTACAAACCGGGAAACGGCGCGTCAACAACACGGGGTCCAAATCCCCAAGGAGTATTGAAATGGCTCAGGAAATTGGTCAGACCGAGTTACAGGAAAAAACGCATCGGCTGCTGGACGGACCGCTGAAGCACATCAGGGCGGCGGCGCTCGCCGCGGCGCTCCTGCCGCTGGCCTTAGTGGCTGCCACTCCCGCGGCGGCGGCGGCCCAGTGCTCGTCGGGCATTTGCCCCCCGCCCCCGCCCCCAGCGACTCAGCCGGGCACCGGCACGCCGGGATACTGGAAGAACCACGCGGCCGCGTGGCCGTCCGGTGGCGTCACGGTTGGTGGTGTCACATACACAATAGCTGAGGCGATCACCTGGCTCGGAAGGGTCGGGTCGGACAAGAGCATCACGATGTTCAGTTCGCTCGTTCCCGCCAAGCTGAACGTGGCGATCGGCAACGATGGCAGCTGCGTGGCCGACGCGATCGCGGCGGCCGACACCTGGATGATCGCCCATCCGCCAGGCAGCAACGTGGCGGGCTCGAGCCCCGCGTGGGTGATCGGCGAGCCGCTGCACATCACGCTGGACAGCTACAACAACGGCCTGCTCTGCGCTCCGCATCGCCAGTAGTCGATGGTGCCCGATGGCCCATTCCAAGGGTCATCGGGCCTCTTACCCCTCGCGCTGTTGCCCTCCATCTGGCTACTCTGCCACGAATGCCTGCCTGCGAAAAAATGTGACGTTCGAACGCAGTCTCATCCCGACGATCCTCGGCGAACTGGCGGCGGCTGAACCAGTGAGGACACGTGGTTGACTTGCACTGTTGATTTCCACTTGACAGTTTCACGGCGGTCGCTTTATGGTTCGTGACATCGCGTCGGTACTTTCACGCATGTAGTGGGAGTCGAAAGAGGGAATCCGGTTCAAAGCCGGAACTGCCCCGCAGCGGTGAGCGGGAACGAAAGCCGTCATACGCACTAGCCCAAAGGCTGGGAAGCGACGGCGAGTAGGTCCGGCGGCTACAGCCGCCCGCCCGCAAGTCCGAAGACCTGCCGACGTCACCCGACGAGCGTCTCCCGGTGATGGACGCTCAGTCGACCTGAACCTCCGAGGGCGAGGCGCAGTCGGCGATCCATCTGGATCTTCCCTTCCTGCATCGTTCCCGCGACGTTCGGGTCCCGGCCGAGGGGCCGAGGGCGGGCGTCGTGTGCGCGCGGCATCTGCAACGACGTGAGTCCTTCCCCTTCGCGCCGATCTCTGGGCGCGTCGGCGCCCCCAAGGCCGCGAGGGGCGGCAGGAGGGACTCATGATCGTCGTTCGTGCAGCCGTCGTCTCCGCGCTCGCACTCGTGCTCTGGCTTCACGCCGCGCCCGCGAGCGCCGCACCCGATCAACCCCGATCACAGCTCGTCGTCCACGTGGTTGATGCCGCCGGTGCGCCGATCGGCGGCGCACGCGTGTCGGTCTATGCCTCCCAACCTGGCGACGCCAGAAGCGGCGCGACTAATCGCGATGGGACGCGCGTCTTTGTCGATCTTAACCCTGGCAGGTACCTCGTCGACGTGCGACGTCCGCCGCTCGTCGCGTCACGCTGGATCCCGGCGCATCTCGCGATCTGCTGCTGACACTGGCGGTGGGCAGCTTCGAAACGCACGTCGTCGTCACCGCGTCGGACACCGTCGAACCGCGAGACGACATATCGAAGGCTCTGAGCGTGGTCGATCGACAGGAGATCGAGGCGCGGAATGTCAATACCGTGAGCGATGCGATCCGCGAGGTCCCGGGCGCGCGCATCGAACAGCTCGGCGGACTCGGATCACAAACCTCCATCCGGCTGCGCGGCCTTCGCAGCCAGGACACCGGTGTGCTGATCGACGGCGTGCCCTTTCGCGATTTATCGGCGACCCAGGGAGACGCGACGAGCTTTGTCTCGGATCTGCTCCTCACAAACGTCGACCGTGTCGAGGTGCTCCGGGGATCGGGCGCCGACGTATACGGATCGAACGCCGTCGGCGGTGCGGTCAACGTGATCTTGCGCCCGGGTGGCGAGCCTACGAGCGGCGAAGCGCTCGTGGAAGGCGGCGGCCTAGGTTTGGTGCGCACACGCGGCCAGGTTGGGGGCGGCTTGAGCAACGGGCATGCGACGTACAGCGCGGGCGCGTCCGGCCTGAACATGGCGCGCGGGATCGACGGACGCGATCGTGCGTGGAATACCAGCCTGCAAGCGCGCATGACGGCTCGTCTCGGCGGCACTACGGTGTCGGCGTTTCTGCATGGCACGCGCGCCTTTACGGCTCTCAACGCGACGCCCCTCGGCATCGGCACACCAACGGGGAGCGGTGCGCTCGTCGCGATCCCTCTCAGTCGTGACCTGCTCGCCCAATACCAAAGCGGGACTCCCGTTGCACGTCTCGACATTGGATCGGCGAACGTTATTCCCTCGGCGGACGATCCCGACAACACTCGACGATCGAATTCGAGCCTCGCCTCGATCGAGCTGACCAATCACGTCTTCGATCGATTGGCGTACTCCGTCTCGTACCACCGTCTCTCGACGACACGGAACTTCGAAAACGGTCCCCTGGGCGTCGGCTTTCAGCCGGCTGGGATGTCGCGAGCGGACTTCGACGGCGGCATCAATACGTTCCGCGCCAAAAGCGATTTCCAGCTCGGAGCCTCGCAGCTGATCACGGGCGCGTACCAGGTCGAGCGCGAGCGCTACGCGAGCGCGTCGATCCCGGTTAGTCCGGCTCCTCCGTCGTCGGTGGGCATCGCGGAATGGACCCAAACAGCATCGATTCAAGATCGTGCGAGGATTTTCGACGGCTCGTTTCAACTGACCGGTGGCCTCAGGGCGCAGTTCTTCTCGCCGCGGACGCCCCGGTTCGCGCCCATAACGAGCGCGCCCTACCAGAGCGCCACGTTTCAAGCACCGCCCAGCGCCTATACCGGCGACGCCTCAGCCGCCTACGTCGTATCAGCCACCAAAACCAAGCTGCGCGCGCATGTCGGTAGCGGCTACCGCGAACCATCGCTGTTTGAGCGCTTCGGTACCTCGTTCGGTAGCCGTGGTTATTCGATCTACGGCGATCCACGGCTCGGACCGGAGCGATCGATAAGCGTCGATGTCGGTGTCGATCAGGAAGTGCCGAGGGGGCGATCGCGCCTTTCAACCAGCGTTTTCACCACGCACCTCGACCATGTGATCGTGTTCGATGCATCTGGTGTGATTACGCGGGCGACTGATCCTTTCGGTCGCGCAAGTGGGTACCGGACGATTCCCGGAGGGCGAGCCTCGGGTGTCGAGCTGTCGGCGCGCACCGAGCCGACTCCAGGGTTGATCCTCACAGGGTCGTACACCTTGACGACCGAATCGTCCAGCGACGGCCCCGTCGATCCCTCGCTCAGCTTCGGCGTGTCTCGGCATCAGGCTGCTGTGCGGGCCATCTCCCATGTCGGCTCCCGCCTTGAAATGGCCGCGCTCTGGACGGCGGCCAGCTCGTACTTGGCGCCGATCTCTGACGCGGCGACGTTTGTCAGCCGGAGCTATCGTTTCCGCGGAGTGCGCCGCGTTGATGTGAGCGCCAGCTACACGCGCCCATTCGCCGCCCGCCGTGGCGTGCGAGTCTTCGGCAGACTCGACAACATCACGAATCAGGTGTACTTCGAAAGCGGATTCAGGACGCCGGGACATGTCGCGGCGCTCGGCGTCGCTGTGGAGTTCTGAACAGTCATGCGACTCCTCATTGCTCTAGCCGTGTTCCTCCACGGTCTCGGGGGACTCGACGTGCAGGCTCCGACCGCCGGATCGGCGTCGCGCGCGCCGATGCGGATCGTGTCCTTGGCGCCAAGCGTCACGGAATTGCTCTTCGCGCTCGGCCTCGGCGATCGCGTCGTGGGCGTGACCAGTTATTGTCGGTATCCCCCGGAGGTGATCAGGATTCCCAAGATCGGCGGCTATCTGACGCCCAGTTATGAGGCTCTCGCCTCCCTTCGGCCGGATCTGGCAATCCTGCTCCCTGAACACGACGAGGTACGGGGCCGCGTGGAGGCGTTGGGAATTCAGGTACTGCGCCTCGATCAAACCAGCGTCGCCGGCATACTCGGCAGCGCGACCGCGACGGGCGAGCGGTGCGGCGCGACCCGCCAGGCGGCGTCACTCCGTGCGGAGCTGCAAACGCAACTCGATCAGATCGCTCACACGATCGCCGGACGTTCCCGGCCACGCGTGGTCATTTGTATGGGTCGGAACGCCGATCCGAATGGGTTCCGATCGATGTCGGCGGCGGGGCCGGGTGGGATCTATGACGACCTGATCGCGCGCGCCGGTGGGACGAACGCGATTGGGCCCGGCCCGATCTTGCACCCGTCACTGTCGGCCGAGGCGCTCTTGCGGATCGATCCGGACGCCATCGTGGAATTCGCCCCGGGGAGTGGCCCACCAGAGCGTTTGCAGGCCGGGTGGCGATCGTTATCGTCGCTGCGCGCCGTGCGCACGGGTCGCGTGTACATCTTCACCCAGGATTTTCTCACGATTCCTGGGCCGCGCTTGATTCGGTTCGTCGGCGAACTGGCGCGCGTGCTCCATCCTGACGCGGCTTGGAGACACCCATGACCGAGTTGACCAGAGAAGGATTTCGCGTCGTGTCCGACATCCTGACAAAGACCGACCTGTCTGGAATGCGCGACGCCATCACCGAGACAATCGACCGCGTGGCTCGCGCCCTGCGCACCTCGTTCGATACCAGCCACCCGGACGCGCCGTTCGAAGAGCGCCTCGATCGGATCGCCCGGCACGATCGCGCGTACGCCCTCGCCCTATTCCATGCCGTCATGGCCGACGCGCAGCGCGATCCACGCATCGCGCGCGTCGCTGATGCACCGCGGCTCGCGTCGATCCTGAAAGACGCCGTGGCACCGGCGACGGTCACGGGCCATGTCGTCCGGACGCGCGCCGTCGTACCATCGCTCTCCTCACATCGAAGCCCCTGGCATCAGGACGTCCTCGAACGGACCAGCGATGGCCGAGGGTGCGGGTCGGTCCGCGTGGCGTGCTGGATGCCGCTAGGCGATGTGGACGAGCGATCCGGCGCGCTGGAAGTCATCCCGGGTGCGTGGGAGCCGCTGCCGCACCGGAACGATGACGGACATTTCTCCATTCCAGACGAGAGCTTGCCGTCCGGGCGGCGATCGGTGGTGACGCTCTGTCGCGGCGACGTGCTGCTTCTGGATCGATTCGTGCCGCATCGGTCAACGGCGGCAACCCCCCCGCGAGCGCGATGGGCGGTCGTCGCCTGGGTCAAGGCCGCGACACATGCGCCCCAACACTGAACGTACCGACCGCGTGTTGGTCGCGGCAAGCGTGTTCTCGACAGGTGTCATCGTCGCCGCCGTGTTCGTCGGCGTGCGATCGATCGCGTGGTTCGACGTGCTTCACGGCGTACCGGGGAGCGTCGACGCGGACATCCTGTGGCGGATTCGGCTCCCACGTGTGTGCCTGGGGTTCTTGAGCGGCGCCGTGCTGGCCGTCGGCGGCGTGGCCTTACAAGCGGTGTTCCGCAATCCGCTCGCCACGCCGTACACCCTCGGCATTTCGGCCGGCGCGGCGGTCGGCGCCGCCTTGTACATGAAAGCGGGTTTGAGCCTTACCGTGGGCGGCATCCCGGGGCTGGCCATCGCCGCCTGGGTCTCCGCCGCCTTCGCCACGGCGCTGATGTTCGGGCTCACGCGCGCAGGCCGCGGGTTCTCCACCGCGACACTCCTGCTGACAGGTGTCGCCCTCAGCTTCTTCTTCTCGAGCGTCGTCCTCTTCATCCAATACATCGGCGATGTCACCACTTCGTTTCGCGTCGGTCGCTGGTTGATGGGCGGGTTGGAGGTCGTGGGCTTCGCGCCCGTCTGGCAACTGGCGCCCTTTGCGACGATCGGTCTCGCCACGGTGATCGCTGCACGACGCGACCTGGACCTCCTGGCCATGGGGGACGAGAGCGCCGCGAGCCGCGGTGTCGTGGTGAGGCGTGTGAAGGTCCGACTCTTGGTCGCGGTGTCCACGATGGTGGCCGGTGTGGTGGCTACCTGCGGCCCGATCGGGTTTGTCGGATTGATCGTGCCTCACGTGGGACGACTGGTGGTCGGACCGAAGCACGATCGGCTCGTGCCTTTGACGCTGTTGGGTGGCGGCACCTTTCTCGTACTGTGCGATACGGCGGCGCGAACTGTGATAGCGCCAGTGGAAATTCCCGTGGGTGTGATCACGGCCCTGCTGGGGGGACCGTTTTTCCTGGCGCTGCTGCTGCGACAGCGCGCCAGCGCGGAACGAGAGCGAGGTGTCGGGTGAGCATTGCGACAATGCGAGGCGACGGCGGACAGACGAGCCTCATCGGCGGTCGGCGCGTGTCCAAGGGCAGCGGGCGAATAGAGGCTATCGGGACGATCGACGAGCTGGGCGCTCAGCTTGCGTTCGCACGGGCGATCTGCCCGCACCGGGAGACGGGTGCATTCATGAGGGACGTGCAGCGACAGCTCTTTGCCATCGCCGAGACACTGGCGACCGAGCCTGCACCGACGGACGCACCTCCATCGCTGGATCGGACACTTGTCGACGCCCTGACGGAGCGCGTCCGTCGAATGGAATCCATCGAGGGCCTGCTGCTGGACTGGGCCTTACCCGGCGAGGATGCGCCCGCCGCGGCGTGTGAGATGGCGCGCACCACGTGCCGGCGGGCGGAGCGCTCGATCGTGCGCCTGCAGGAGGCCGGAGAGCCGATCGATCCTTCGGCGCTTGCGTATCTGAACCGTCTGGCGGATGTCTTGTGGCTCATCGGTCGCTTTCTCGAACACGAGTCCAAGGTGGACGCGCGGCTGCGCCCGAAAGAAGACGGGGGTTTGCGATGGTCGCGCGCATGGTGACCGGCGGCGAGGGAAAGACGGTCGAGGAACTGCACGAGCACTTGACGCGCGTCATCGCCGGAGTCCGGCCAGTCGATCCGCTGTGCGTGGCGCGCGCACGCGATCGTCTGGACCGCCTAACCAAACCATGCGGGAGCCTTGGACGCCTCGAGGAAATCGCCGCCCGGATTTGCGGCATTCAGGCGACAACGCGGCCGAGCGCGACAAAACGTCTCGTCATCGTGTGCGCCGCCGATCACGGCGTCGCCGTCGAAGGCGTAAGTGCGTACCCTTCCGCCGTCACGCCGCAAATGGTCGCGAATTTCGTGCGTGGCGGCGCCGCGATCAATGCCCTGGCCCGATCGGTGGGCGCTGACGTGTGGATCGTCGATATCGGCGTCGCTGGCTCGATCCCGGCCAGCGGTGACGCCGCGCAATTGGTCGCGCGGCGCATCCGCGAAGGCACGCGGAACATGCTGCGAGAGCCAGCGATGTCAGAGAGCGAGATGCTGCAGGCGATGGCCGTCGGCGTCGAACAGGCCACACGTGCGGCCGACCAAGGGGTGGAGCTCCTCGGCATCGGCGACATGGGCATTGGCAACACAACGGCGGCGAGCGCGATCACCGCGGCTGTTATGAGGCTGCCGCCGCAGCAGGTCACGGGACGTGGCACCGGCGTCGACGAGGCCACGCTAATACGCAAGGTGGACGTCATCGAACGAACCCTCGCCACGCATCGCCCGCGTTCGGATCGCCCGCTCGAGATCCTGCAAACCGTCGGCGGCCTCGAGATCGCCGCACTCTGCGGAGTCTGCCTGGGTGGAGCCGCGCGTCGTCTGGTCGTGATGACGGACGGCCTCATTACCACCGCCGCCGCGCTGCTGGCTGTGGAACTCTGTCCGGCGGTTTCCGAGTACGTGTTTGCCGCGCACCTCTCCCCAGAACCAGGCCACGCGGTTCAACTCGAGCGACTCGGGGCGCGTCCGCTGTTGCACCTCGACATGCGGCTCGGCGAAGGCACCGGGGCGGCGCTCGCCATGACCGTGGTAGGAGCCGCATGCGCCGCGTTCAACGAGATGGCGACGTTTGAATCGGCGGGTGTCTGCGAAGGGCCATGCTGACGCGAATCCTCGCAGCGCTGGCGTTACTGACACGTATTCCGGTTCGCCGCCCCGCGCAAGCGACGCCCTTGCTGCCGGTCATCGGAGCACTCGTTGGCGTCGCGCAAGTGTTCGTCCTTCATCTTCTCGCGCCGTTCCTGCCGCCGCTTCTGCTCTCGGTCAGCCTTCTTGCCGTGGCAGCCTGTCTGACTGGTGCGCTCCATTTGGACGGGTTGGCGGACACAGCCGATGGGTTTGGGGGCGGGCACTCACGTGAAGAGACCTTGCGGATCATGCGCGATCCCGCCATCGGTACGTACGGCGCTGTTGCCGTGATGCTCATGCTGATGGCTCGGGCAAGCGCGCTCAGCACGCTGATTGAACGGCGTGCGGCGGGTCCGTTTTTGTTGCTGGCGCCGGCGCTGAGTCGCTGGACGATGGTGGCGCTCGGCCACGCATTGTCGTATGCGCGGCCAGAAGACGGCCTCGGATCCCTCGCCGGAACCGTCACTCGCCGTCAGCTCGCGCTCGCGACGGCAATCACAGCCGCCGTGAGCGTCGCCGCACGAGGCCAGTACGCCATCGCCGCCTGGGGCGCGGCGATCGGCGTGACTGTCATCTGCGGACGGATCTTCGCCCGCCGCTTGGGTGGATTCACCGGGGACACGCTTGGCGCGAACAGCGAGCTGACCGAGGCCGCCGTGCTCTTAACCGGTGTCGTGCTGACCCGCTAACATGCTGACACTCGTCCTCGGCGGCGCTCGGAGCGGCAAGAGCCGCTACGCACAGTCCCTCTGCAAGGAAGGGTCGATCGTGTTCATCGCGACGGCCTCGCCGGACGCTGATTCTGAGATGCAGGCCCGCATCGCGAAGCACCGTGCCGCGCGTCCCGCCACGTGGATGACGGTCGAGGAACCCGTTCAGGTCGTGGAGGCTGTGACGAGCGCCCAACCCGAACACGCCCTCGTGATCGTCGACTGCGTCACGGTGTGGCTCTCGAACCTCCTCTGGGAATATCGCGCCATGACCAGCAACGCGGTGGAAGATGTAGTGCTCGCCGCGGTCGACGCCTTGACCGTGGCCGCTCGTGGCCGGGACGTTATTGCGGTCAGCAACGAGGTCGGGAGTGGAATCGTGCCCGAACATCCCGTCAGCCGGCTGTTTCGAGATGTGCAAGGGTTCGCGAACCAGCGACTCTCACATGCGGCCGCGCGGGTGGTGCTGGTTGTCGCCGGTCTCCCCGTGATCCTGAAGGATGGTCCGACCCGAAGCGAGCGGCGGACCGAAGGGCCGTAGCGCAGGACCGTAGCGCAGGACTTTTTGCCCTGCTCACACGCCCAAACTAATTTCGAGTCCAGGGCCAACGAACGTTCTGATACAGTCACGCAAGAACCCAGAGGAGGTGTCATGTCTGACAAGTTGAAGGCTTTCGTGGGAATCGGGATCGCTGTGAGCTGGTCCGGCCTTCTCATCGCGCAAGGCGTGGTGACGCAGCGCAACCTTTCTCTGGCGATGGCGAAGACGATTGCCGAAGCCGCACTCGCGGAATGCAAGGCGAAAGGGTTCAATACTTCCGCGGCGGTGGTCGACCGCGCCGGCCAGGTGCTCGTGATCATGCGGGACGAGCAGGCGACTGCACAGACAGCCGAAATGGCCCGGCGGAAGGCTTATACCGCGCGCATGTTTCGAATCACAACGATGGAGTTTCAGAAACGCACGACAGAGGATCCGGCGCGCGCGGCTCAGCGCGATCTTGCGGACATTCTCGCCCTGAGTGGAGGAGTACCTGTCCAGGTCGGCAACGACACAATCGGAGCTGTCGGCAGTGCGGGTTCCACACTGCAACAGGATGACGCCTGCTCCAAAGCGGGCGTCGCGAAGGTGGCGGACCTGTTGAAATAATCACGAAGATTCAACCCGGTCCTCGGCGGCGCGTTTCGGCTCCATCGGGGATCGGCACGCGCTCTCCCAACTCGTCCATCGCGAGCGGCGGCGGCTCGGCAGCCATCAGGTACTCGAACTCGCGGCGAAACTGTTCCGGCGACACGTGTGCCGTCGCGGCCAGCTTCGCCAACTCGAGGGAATCCTCGAAGTCGTCGCGGCGCAGGCGGATCATGTACCGGCGTGCAATCGCGTACCGAGTGGACGTGACATCGACCAGACGGATGCGCGTGCGTCCCGTCTCACTATCGATCATCTGTCCGAACGGCACCGGCACGAAGTGGCCTCCCTGAATCGAGATCATCGCGGCGTTGCCGCCGGCCACCAGATACTTGGCCGCGCAATAGCCGAGGTCGCGCGTGTACTCCATGTCGAAGGGAATCGGATCGGCGCAGCGCAGCTCGTAGCCGATGTTCTTGGCCGCGAGCGCGCAGCGACTTGCGCCTTGAGAATCTCGCCGATATTCACTTCTCCGATGCGGAGGTGGCCGTGAGGGTCGCGTTCGACCTCGCGAAGCCCCTCGAGATCCTCTGGCGCCACATCGAGGACGACGCCTTCGGCGATGATGGCGACGCCATCGGGCCGGCCGTAGCTCAGGCGCTTGATGATGGCGCCCGCGAGCGAATCGACGATGGCCTGGACTCGAATCGGCTTGGGGAACTCCTCCGAGGTGAGCGTCAACGTCGCCCCCGCCGCCTTGCCGATACCGAGGGCCAGGTGTCCCGCCTTACGCCCCATCGCGATCACGAAGTACCACCGCGAGGTCGTCCTCGCGTCAACCATGAGATTTTTGACGATCTCGGCGCCGAAGTGGCGCGCCGTCTGGTACCCAAAGGTGTCGACGTAGGGCGGCAGATCCAAGTCGTTTTCGATGG
>QHWL01000109.1:11379-12843 GCA_003222555.1 Acidobacteriota bacterium
TCGGATTGGCAGTGGGGTTTGCCCGCGAGATGCCGATGTGCGATCCGCCCCGGAAATGGATGCGGCTGACGGCGTCGATGGTCAGGGGAATCACATGGTCGATATCCCCTTGCATGATCCATTCAAAGCCGTCGCGCAGCCCGATGACGTTGATCTCTTCGAGTCGGGCGCGGATGGTCGCCGCGCCGATGACGCTGTTAATGCCGGGGGCCGGCCCGCCGCCGACGAGGATCGCGAGATTGTTATGGTGCGCCACAAATGGATGATACCCGAGTCAGACACCGTCTCAGGGGCCGCCGTCAAAAGTCGCGTTGCGCCAGGGTCGCGCCGCTTTACAATCGGGTGCGACGGATCCGACCGTCCTTGGTCCTTCGTGTTTGGTCCCTGGTCCGTCCTTGGTCCTTGGCGTCCTTTGGTGCTTGGTCCTTGGTCCCTTCACGTGATGGAGTGAGGACCAGGCGCCAAGAACCAGGGACGACCAGGGACAAAGGACGGACCAGAGGCCGAAGGACCAAGCACTAAGGACGATCGTTCACGCAGATGGAGGATTTCATGCGCTGGCAGCGTCTGTGGCTCGTGGGTGTCGTTCTCGGAATCGTCGGTCTCTCCGGACCGGTGGTGTGGTCCCAAAGTGGAGGGGGCCAATCGCAAGAACCCTCTCCATACTTGGCGCCGGCCGCGCAGGTCGTCGCTGTGCGCGCCGGCCGTTTGTTCGACGTCAAGACCGGCAGGATGCTGATCAATCAGATCGTGCTCATCAAAGGCGACCGGATCGAAAACGTCGGACCAGCGCTCGATATTCCGCCTGACGCGCGGGTGATCGACCTGAGCGCGGCGACGGTTCTTCCAGGAATGATCGATGGGCACGTTCACACCAGCCAGAACCTCCCCAATGAGTCGGTCGAGCACCGCACGATCATCATGACCCAGAGCGCCGTGCGCGATTTGGAAGCCGGCTTCACGACCGTCATCGACATGGATTCGCGCGGCGGGTTCGGCACGGTCGAACTGCGAAACGCCATCAACCGCGGGGTGATCCCGGGCCCCAGAATGCAGGTGGCCGGTCAGTCGCTCAACCCGCGGGCTGCCGAGCCGGCGGCGAACACGGTGCCAGGATTCTACAGCGGGTTGACCGAAGGCAAGAACATCAACGGCCCGTGGCTGGCTCGCGCTGCCGTGCGCGAGCTGAAGCTGCATGGCACCGATTGGGCCAAGATCTATACCACGCAGGATTTCGTCGGCGACGAGCTGCGCGAGTTCAGGCCCGACGGGTCCTTGGTGGCAAGCCCTTCCCTCACGCTCGAAGAAGTCGAGGCCATCGTCGATGAAGCCCACCGGATGGGACTCAAGGTCGCCTGCCATACGTACGGCGGAGAGGGAATGCGCGAATGCGTCCAGGCGGGCGTTGACCTGCCGATGCACATGCTCGACCTGTACAAGGACGAAGCGACCCTCAAGATGATT
>QHWL01000758.1 GCA_003222555.1 Acidobacteriota bacterium
ACCCCTCGGTGTAGCCGGCCGACACGAGCTTGATCAGATTGTGATACCCCTCGTTGGTCTCGGCCAGCAGCACCAGGTGGTTCGCCGTCTCGCCCGGGTTCCCGCTCTTGATGTGGCGGCTGCCCGGCGCCATGTACACCTCGCACCCGAGGATCGGCTTCACACCGCGCTGCCGTGCGTGATCGTGGAAAATGACCGACGAAAACATATTCCCGTGCTCGGTCACCGCCACGGCCGGCATCTTCAGCCTGGCAGCCTGATCGAGCAGCTCGTCGATGCGGCACGCGCCGTCGAGCAGCGAATACTCGGTGTGGAGATGAAGATGAACGAACTCGGACATTGGCGTTTCGCGTTTTCTGAATGGCTCTTCCTGCTGCTGACGGGGCCCAGCATTATCTTATGGCGCCGGGGCCCCACCCCCGGCGCGAACTGACGCTGATGCCTCGCCTCGGATTTCCCTGTCCTCGGCTCGGCATGGCCGCAGGCGCTTACTTCCTTCACTGGCGCCGGGAGGCGCTATTCCCACTCTATCGTCGACGGCGGCTTGGAGCTGATGTCATAGACAACGCGGTTGATTCCTTTCACTTCATTGACGATGCGCGACGAGATGCGTGCCAGCAAATCGTGGGGGAGCCGCGCCCAGTCGGCCGTCATGCCGTCACGGCTCTCGACGGCGCGAATCGCGATGGTGTACTCGTACGTGCGCGCGTCGCCCATGACGCCGACGCTCTGCACCGGCAGCAGCACGGCAAAGCTTTGCCAGATTTTCGCGTACCAACCGTCGCGCCGCACCTCTTCGGCCACGATCGCGTCGGCCCGGCGGACCAGATCGAGACGCGGCCGGGTAACCTCGCCGAGAATCCTTACCGCGAGACCCGGTCCCGGGAACGGCTGGCGGATGACGAACNGAGCCCGAGCTTCCGGCCCACGGCGCGCACTTCGTCTTTGAACAGCTCCCGCAGCGGCTCCACCAGGGTCATCCGCATCCGCGCCGGAAGACCGCCGACGTTGTGGTGGCTCTTGATCATCGCCGATTGGCCAACCACCGACACCGACTCGATGACATCTGGATAGAGCGTCCCCTGCGCGAGAAAGTCCACCTGACCGAGCGTCGCGGCCTGTTCCTCGAAGACATCGATGAAGGTCGAACCGATGATCTTTCGTTTCTGCTCAGGATCGACCACGCCGGCGAGACGATCCAGAAACAGCCTCGAGGCGTCCACGAAGACGAGCGGCAGCTTCAACCGCTCGAAGCGTTTCCGCACCTGCGCGGCTTCGTCGAGCCGTAGCACCCCGTTGTCGACGAAGATGCACGTGAGCCTGTCTCCCACCGCACGGTGGATGATGAGCGCGGCGACCGTGGAATCGACGCCCCCGCTCAGCGCGCAGGCGACGCGCCCGTTCCCCACCTGCGCGCGGACCTTCGCCGTCGCCTCCTCCACGAAGGACGCCATGGTCCAATCGCCAGTGCAGCCGCAGACCCCATACGCGAAGTTCCGGAGGATCTCGAGGCCCCGCTCGGTGTGGACGACCTCTGGGTGGAAGAGAATCGCATACAGCCCGCGACCCGGATTCGACATTCCGGCAATCGGCGCGTTCGCGCTCGTAGCCACGACGGTAAAGCCCTGGGGCGTCGCGGCGACGAAGTCGCCGTGGCTGGCCCATACGCGGATTTCCGGCGGAATGTCCACGAACAAGGCCGCCGGGGCACCCTGCCCGGTCACGCTCACGAGGGCGTGCCCGAACTCGCGCTGCGGCGCCGGCGCCACTCGACCGCCAAGGGAATGAGCCATCAACTGCATGCCGTAACAGATGCCGAGGACCGGCGTCCCAATCTCGAAGACGGCAGCATCGCACTTGGGCGCGCTGGAGTCGGACACGCTCTTGGGGCCACCTGACAGGATGATCCCGACCGGCCGGCGCGCGCGAATCTCTTCGGCCGGCGTGTTGGGCGGCCAAATCTCAGAGTAGACCGACAGCTCCCGGAGGCGCCGCGCGATCAATTGTGTGTACTGCGACCCGAAATCGAGAACGAGGACGGTTTGATGATTCACGGAAAAACGGGCTGGAAAGATAAAACGCTATTATAACGGTGTGGACACAGCAGGAACCACAATATGTTGTAGTGCACTTGCCCTGGCGATCGCCTCTTCGCCTCTCATCCCCGGCCCGAGCCCACGTGCCGCGAGCCGGGTCGCGAGGCCGGATCCGGACCCGTCTCCCACCTTTCGACGAGACTCAGGGCCGGCCCTTGGACGCAGCTCAGAGCAAGCGTCCCCGCAGTTGCGCTCCACGAGCGATCGCGCGCCGCTGTCGCTTTTCCCGGTGACACCGG
>QHWL01000110.1:0-3611 GCA_003222555.1 Acidobacteriota bacterium
TCGTCATCGATCTGTCGGTCGGGCGCGATCCTTCCGGTCTCATCGTGATGATCAACCCCGAATTCGTCGAGCGCGACGGTATGCAGCTCGAAGAAGAAGGCTGCCTCAGCGTGCCGGGATTCAACGCGACCGTCGTGCGGCCGTCACGCGCGACGGTCAAAGGACTCGACCGCTCCGGCAACGAGCAGCAACGCGAAGGGGTCGGGCTACTGGCGCGGGCCTTTCAGCACGAGATCGATCACCTCGACGGGACGCTGTTCGTCGACCGGCTGCGCGGCATCAAGCGCGACCTGATCGTCAGAAGAATCAAGAAGCTCACCCGCGCCGGCAAATGGTGACGGGCGACCGGCTGAGGCTCGTGTTCTTCGGCACGCCGGACTTCGCCGTGCCGACGCTCGACGCGCTGCTGCGGTCGCACCATCACGTCGTCGGCGTCGTGACGCGACCCGATCGCCCGCGCGGCCGTGGTCAGAAGACGACCGCCGCGCCCATCAAGATCCGCGCCGCCGCGGCAGGGTTGGCGCTTCTTCAACCCGATCGGCTGACGGATCCCGGGTTCTTGGGAGCGTTCGCCGCACTGCGCCCCGATCTGGGAATCGTCGCGGCGTACGGGAAGATCCTCACCGATGCCGTGCTCGCCACGCCCAGGCTCGGGCTCCTCAACGTTCACGCTTCGCTCCTGCCGCAATATCGCGGCGCTGCGCCGATACACCGCGCGATCATCAATGGCGATCGCGAAACAGGCGTCACGATCATGCGCGTTGTCAAAGCGCTCGACGCCGGCCCGATGCTGGCCCGCGTCCGGCGGCCCATCGGCGCCGACGAAACGAGCGAGGAGGTCGAGCGCGATCTTGCCCGTTTAGGCGCCGATCTGCTCGCCGCCTCGGTCGATGTCCTGGCCGGCGGCCGGGTGCAGGAGACGCCCCAGAACGACGCCACCGCCACCTACGCGCATCGCCTGACCAAAGATGAAGGATTGATTGACTGGACCTGGTCCGCCCAACGCATTCACAACCTGATTCGCGGACTGCATCCCTGGCCGCATGCGTTCACGTTTCTCGGCGGCCACCGGCTCATCCTGCGTCGCTCGACGACCTCGCCGGAATCGCCGGCTGCGCCGCCCGGCACCATTCTCGAATCGGCCGGAGATCGCCTGCGCGTGGTCGCCGGTGCGGGCGTCCTCGACGTCGTCGAGATTCAGGCGGAAGGAAAACGCCCGATGGCGGTTCGGGACTTCCTGGCCGGACACCGCATCGCTCATGGCGATGCCTTCAAATCATGCCCATGATCGGTCCCGCGCGGCTGGCGGCGTACGACATCCTCTCGGCGGTCGCGGCCGGCCGCGCGGATCTTCCGGCGGCCATCGCGCTTGTCCGGCCCGCGCTTCACGACGAGCGTGATCGGGCGCTCGCCTCGGACATCGCGACGGGCGTCCAGCGATGGCGCGCGGCGCTCGATCACCTCATCGCCCAGTGTTCAAAGCGATCGGTCGAGCGCCTCGACCCCGAAGTCGTCGAAATCCTCCGCCTCAGCGCTTACCAACTGCTTCATCTGACGCGCGTGCCCGCATCAGCCGTGGTAGACGATGCGGTGGATTTGACCCGGCGGATGGGCAAACCGAGCGCGGCCGGGTTCGTCAACGCCGTGCTCCGCACGATTTCACGCCGACGTCACGGGTTGCCGCTGCCGCCACGCCCGGCCGACCCGGCCGATCGTGTGGCGGCCCTGGAGTATCTGAGCGTCACGCTATCGCATCCGCGGTGGCTCGTCGCGCGGTGGTACGAGCGATTCGGTTTCGACGCGACCGAAAAGTGGCTTCGCTTCGACAACCTGCCGGCGCCGCTGACGTTGCGGGCCAATCGCGTGAAGCTGACGCCGAGCGAACTGGCCGCCCTGCTGGAGCGAGACGGCGTGCGCGTCACCCCCGGCCGGTTTGCACCAGACGCTCTAGTCGTAGACGAAGGCCATCCTTTGCGCGGAGCCGGGCCCGCCCAGGGATGGTTCGTCGTCCAGGACGAGGCCTCGCAACTGGTGTCGGTTCTTGCCGGCCCTTTCCTCGGCCCGCGCGTCCTCGACACCTGCGCGTCGCCAGGCGGCAAGGCCACGGCGCTCGCAGCAATGATGGAGGGTCGGGGGCTCCTGGTCGCCTGCGATCTCCGCGATCGTCGCGTGGACTTGCTGCGGCGGACGGTTGCCGCCAGCGGCGCCTCCAACGTGCGCGTCGTGCAAGCCGATCTGCTGGAATCGCTGCCATTCTCCGAGCCTTTCGATTGCGTGCTGGTCGACGCCCCGTGTTCCGGTCTCGGCACGCTGCGGCGCGATCCCGACATCCGCTGGCGCCGACGCGAGGCCGATCTCGCGGTGTTCGCGGCGGCGCAAGTCGAAATGTTGCGGCACGCCGGGGGGAGCGTCGCGCCGGGTGGGCGGCTGGTCTACGCAACCTGCTCGAGCGAGCCTGAAGAAAACGAGGAGGTGGCCAATCGCTTTCTCGAGACGGCGACCGATTTCGCAGCCGTCGACGCCCGCCACCGCGGGACGCTCCTGCCGGCCGAGGTCGTCGATGCGCGAGGCCACCTGCGAACGTCTCCCCACCTTCACGGCCTCGAGGCCTTCTTCGGCGCGGTGTTCCAGCGTTGTCCCTAAGCTGTTTCACCAGCCTGGGACACACGCGACGTTTGAACGCAGAGCTCGCCGAGCACGCTGAGCAATCCTTGGGTATTTCTTCTCTGCGGCCTCCACGGTCTCTGCGTTGAACGGGATTTGTTCACATCTCTTTTGTAGTACGATTTCCATACATGGCCCTCAGAACCCGCGTGTGGAGCGCGGGCAAGATCTTTGTCCTTGCCAGCGCCCTCGTAACCACCTACCTGCTGTTTGCCGCGGCGGCGATGCGGCTTGCGCTCACGTCACGCGAAGTGCAGGTGCCCGATCTCACCAATCGGACGACCAACGAAGCGACGGCGGTCGTCGCCTCGTTGGGGCTGACGCTGAAGGTCGACGAGGTTCGCCGGCCCCATCCAAAGATCGACGCCGGACGCGTTCTCGCTCAGGAACCTGCGCCAGGATCGATCGCGCGCAAGCAGCGCAGCGTGAAGATCTGGCTGAGCGTCGGCCAGCGCTCCGCGACAGTACCCCTCTTGACCGGTGAAACGGAGCGCACCGCGCAACTCCGGCTCGCGCAGGACGGCCTGGCACTCGCCGCGGTCTCCGAGATTCGATCGCAGGACTACGCCTCCGACGCCGTCGTCTCACAGGAACCTCCGGCGAAAACGGCGAGCCCCAACGTCGCGTTGCTGGTCAACCGCGGCGACCGCGGCGCGAGCTACGTGATGCCGGATCTGATCGGGGTCAACGGCGACCGGGCGGCGGAAATCCTCCGCCGCCGCGGGTTCCGGGTTGCCGCTGTCGGCTCGACCCCTTACCCCGGGGTGGCTGCGGGGATCGTGCTGCGGCAGAGCCCGCAGGCTGGATTTCAGATTGGGCCCGGCGAGCCGATCTCGCTCGAGGTGAGCCGATGAGCCTCCTCATCGCGCCCTCGATTCTCTCCGCCGATTTCGCGGTTCTCGGCGAGGCGGTCGCGGCGGTCGAGCGCGGCGGCGCCGATTTGATTC
>QHWL01000110.1:3630-10319 GCA_003222555.1 Acidobacteriota bacterium
TCCGCTCGATCAAGCGCGTCGCGCACGTGCCGCTCGACGTGCATTTGATGATCACGGATCCCGACCGTTACATCGAGGCGTTCGTCGAGGCCGGCGCCGCGATGATCTCGGTCCATGTCGAAGTGCTGCCGCACCTGCATCGGACGGTGCACGCCATCCAGGCGCTCGGCGCGAAAGCCGGCGTGGTCCTCAATCCGTCGACGCCGGTGGTCGCGCTCGAGCAGATTGCGGGCGACGTCGATTTTGTTCTCGTCATGTCGGTCAACCCCGGCTTCGGCGGTCAGGCGTTCATCCCGCGCAGCGAGTCTAAAGTAAAAGAAGTGCGCGCCCTGCTCGATCGCACCGCGAATCCGGCGCCGGTCGAAATCGACGGCGGTATCGACCGGCAGAACGTCGGCTGCGTCGTTGCGGCCGGCGCCCGCATCATCGTCGCCGGATCGGCCGTCTTTCACACGCCGGATCCCGAGCGCGCCACGCGGGAGCTCAGAGCCGCGGCGCTTGGCGCTCTAACCTCGCCTGCCGTCCCTCGATGAGCTCGGAACGCCCTGGGCATGTCGAAGGGCGCCCGGTGAGCTCCCCTCGATCCATCTCACGGGTGCGCGTGCGGTACGCGGAGACCGATAAGATGGGTGTGGTCTATTACGCCAATTATTTCGTGTGGTTCGAGGTCGGCCGCACCGATCTGCTCCGCGACGCGGGGTGGAGCTATCGAGAGATGGAATCGGAAGGATTCTCGCTGCCGGTCATCGAAGCGCACTGCGATTACCGGCAGCCGGCGCGGTACGACGACGACCTGGAGGTTCGAACGGCCGGATCGCTCGTGTCGCCGGTTCGCGTGCGGTTTGCGTACGACATCGTGAGGCCGGAGGACAACGCCATCATCGCGACCGGCCACACCGTTCACGCGACACTCGATCGCGCCGGCCGTCCTTGCCGGTTGCCCGAGCGCGTGCAGGCGCTGCTCGAGAACCCCAGTGCCCCGCCCTCGGCCATGACGGCTCGCAACCGCACGAGTGCACCGCGCCGGGAGACTTCTTCGAGCGGGGTTCCGCGAGCCGTTCCAGAATGAGGGCGCTCGTCACCGGTGTCGCCGGCTTCATCGGATCGACTCTCGCCGAGCGCCTGTTGACCGAGGGGGCCGACGTGGTCGGCCTCGATTGCTTCACCGACTACTACCCGCGGCCGATGAAGGAGCGCAACCTCGTCGCGCTCGTGGGTCACCCGCGCTTCGCGCTGGTCGAATCGACCATCCAGGAGGCCGATCTCGCCACGCTCCTCGCCGATCGCACGCACGTCTTTCATCTTGCCGCGCAGGCAGGCGTGCGAAGAAGCTGGGGCCGCGATTTTGCCGTCTACACGGCCAACAACATCGAGGCCACACAGGTCCTGCTCGAGGCCTGCACACAGGTGAGTCTGGAGCGGATCGTCTATGCGTCGAGCTCGTCGGTGTACGGAGACAACACGCCGATGCCGATGCGCGAAGACGCGCGGCTCGAACCCGTCTCGCCTTACGGGGTCAGCAAGCTGGCGGCCGAACACCTGTGCTGCCTGTACCACCTCAACTACGGCCTCCCGGCTGTCTCGTTGCGCTACTTCACGGTGTACGGCCCGCGCCAACGCCCCGATATGGGGTTCCACAAATTCCTGCGCGCCGCAATTCTCAACGAACCGATTGCCGTGTACGGCAACGGCGAGCAGACCCGTGACTTCACGTTCGTCGCCGACGCGGTCAGCGCCACAATTGCTGGGGCAAACCGAGGTATTCCGGGTCGCGTGTACAATATTGGAGGCGGGTCGCGCGCCTCGATTAACCAGGTCATCGAGATGATCGCTCGCGTCTCAGGCCGCCGGCCCCTCGTTACGGTCGACCCTGCGCAGAAGGGCGACATGCGGCACACCTACGCCGACACGAGGCTTGCGCGTACCGACTTGGGCTTCGAGCCGGCCGTTAGGCTCGAGGAAGGGCTCGCGGCTGAGCACCAGTGGTTAGCGGGAATATTGTGATTACCAGCCGCGCAGCTTGTCGCCGGGCACGCTTGTTTCCGATCGTTGTGGCGCTCGGGGCCGCTCTCGCCTGCGCGTCTTACGGTCGCAACGCGCTGCCGCCTGGCACGGTCGAGCCCGACAAGTTCCTCTTCGATCGAGGCATGGTGGCGTTGAACGACAAGAAATGGTTGACGGCACGCGAGTTCTTGAAACAAGTCGTCGAGACCTATACGCAAAGTCCGTATCGTCCGGATGCGAAGCTGGGCATCGGCGATTCGTACTTAGGGGAAGGCTCTGCCGAATCGCTCGTGCTCGCGATCAACGAGTTCCGCGAGTTCCTGTCGTTCTATCCGACGAACCGCCGCGCCGACTACGCTCAATACAAGCTGGCGATGGCGCACATGCGGCAAATGCGTGGACCCCAGCGCGACCAGACCGAAACCAGGGAGGCCGTCAAGGAGTTCCAGACGTTTGTCGAGCGGTACCCGACCAGCAGCTTGATGCCCGAGGCGAAAGCCAAGTTGCGCGAAGCGCTCGATCGGTTGGGTGAATCCGATTACCTGGTGGGCTTCTTTTACTTCAGGGCCCGCTGGTATCCGGGGGCCATCGACCGGTTCCAGACGCTGCTCAAGAGCGATCCCGCATACAGCGGACGCGACGCCGTCTACTACTACCTGGCCGAATCAATGGTCAAGACCAAACGCCAGGCCGAGGCGCTGCCTTTATATGAGAAGCTAGTACAGGAATTCGAACAGAGTCAGCATCTGGCGGAGGCACAGAAGCGCATCGCCGAGTTGAAGGGGCAGCACCCCGAACTATCCACCCAGACAAAGTGAGGCCCTGAAACGACCGGGCCTTGGAGGCAGCAATGACACCGTTCCGCATCCTCGCCGCGATCGCGCTCCTGACAGTCGGCGTGTCGGCTACCCACGCGCAGTCGCCGCCCGATTCTCTGTCGCCGCTTCAGATCGCCCTGGCGTGCGCACCTCCGCCGGCCACGAGCAGCGGCACCCCCGCGGGCAAGCTCCGCGTGATTGGGGCCCAGGATTCTTCTCCTCGCTCGCTGTTCGGCCAGAGCGATCTCCTGGTGATCAGCGGTGGGACCGAAAAGGGCATGCAGCTCGGACAGCAATTCTTCCTCCGGCGCCGCAGCAGCTTCGGCACGGCTGCCGGTGACCGGGCGCCGCGGCTCATCCGGACGGCGGGGTGGCTTCGCATCGTCGCTGCCAACGACGTGACGGCGATCGCTACCGTGGAGTACGGGTGCGACGGCATCCTCGTCGGCGACTATCTCGAGCCCTTCGTTGTGCCCGTCGTGCCGGCCGGCGCGGACCGGGCCGACACGTCCGGCGAGCTCGATTTCACTTCGCTCGGCCGGGTTCTCGCCGGCGACGAAGAACGCCTCGGGGGCGGCACAGGCGAATACATGCTGATCGATCGCGGCGAGGACCAGGGCGTCTCTCCCGGGGCCCGCTTTGCTGTGTATCGCGATCTGCGCGTCGGCGGACTCCCGCTTTCAGCGATCGGCGAAGTGACCGTCGTCTCGACGGGTCCGACGATGGCCGTGGTGCGAATCAACCAGGCGCGGGACGCCGTGCAGAGCGGCGATTGGGTCGTGCCAAGGCGGTGATGAGCAGTCAGCTGACCTTCCGGTCGGTGTGCTGCTCGCGGGCGACCGTGAAATCCGCGACGCGCGGGCTGAGGATCACGTTGAAGCGGCGGAAGTAATCGGCGGCGGAAATGAGCGCAGCGGCAACGACCACCCACAAGGCGGTCTGGCCGACGCCGTAGAGCGGCTGCTGGTGATCGTGCGCGAGGATGAGGGCGAGGATCGCGACCACCTGGGCGACCATCTTGATTTTTCCGAGCGGCGAGGCGGCCATCGCGATGCCGCGGGCATAGGCGAGACTCCGCAGCCCCGTCACGGCGAACTCGCGGCTGATGATGATCGCCACCATCCATGCGGGGGCGAGCTCCATCTGCACGAGCGAAATGAGCGCCGCCGACGTGAGCAGCTTGTCGGCCAGTGGATCGATGACCTGGCCGAGCGTCGTGACCTCTTTGCGGCGCCGCGCCAGATAGCCATCCAACCAATCGGTGAGCGACGCCAGGCCGAAGATTGCCGCACCCACGATCTCCTTGGTAACGCCCAGGATCAGCCGCCCCTCGAACTTCGTCAGCAACACGACCACGAGCAGCGGCACGAGGAAGATGCGTGTGAGGGTGAGCGAGTTCGGCAGGTTCATGGGCCGTCGTGGAGCACATGATATCATCGGTGGTTGGCCATGAAGGCGATCCTGCTCGCGGGGGGCAAAGGCACGCGGCTGCGTCCGCTGACGATCCATACGCCGAAGCCGATCGTCCCGATCTTCGACCGGCCGTTCCTGCACTATCAGCTGGATCTGCTGAAGCGGGTGCCGGAGATCGACGGGGTCATCCTCAGCCTCAATTACCAGCCGCGGCGCATCGAAGAGATGTTCGGCGACGGGAGCTCGTCCGCGATGAGCCTTCGCTACGTGGTCGAGCCCGCGCCGCTCGGAACCGCGGGCGCCGTGCGCTACGCGGCCCAATCGCTGCATGACTCGGTCGTCGTCTTCAACGGCGACATCCTGACCCAGGTCGATCTCGCTGCCGTCATCGCGCGGCACCGCGAGCGGAAAGCGAAGGCGACCATCGTGCTCACGCCGGTCGTGAACCCCGCAGCGTACGGGCTGGTCGAGACCGACCCGGACTCGAACATCCGCCGCTTCATCGAAAAGCCGAACGCCGACGAGATTACCTGCGACATCATCAATGCGGGCATCTACGTGCTCGAGCCCGACACGTTCGATCGCATTCCCAAGGACACGCCGTGGTCGATCGAGCGGAGCTTCTTTCCGTCCTTGATCGAGCAGGGCGCAACATTTGTCGCCTACGTGTCTCGCGGGTACTGGATAGACATCGGCACGCCCGAGAAATATATGCAGGTCCACTGCGACATCATGGACGGTCTCTATCGCACGGCGCCCTTTGCCGACGCGGCGTCGACGACATGGATTTCGCCTCAGGCGCGCGTCGAAGACGGTGCGGCGATCGAGGGGCCCTGCTTCATCGATGAAGGAACGGTCGTCAAGACCGGCGCGCGTCTCGGCCCCTACAGCGTCGTCGGCCGCCAGTGTCACATCGAAGAACACGCGTCGATCGAGCGCGCGATCGTCTGGGCCAACAGCCGCATCAGCCAGGAAGCCGTCGTCCGGCAATCGATTCTCGGCCGGCACTGCCACGTCGGCCGGAGCGCGACGATCGAAGATGGCGTGGTGCTCGGAGACAAATCGGTCGTCACCGACTACAGTCGATTGTGAATCCCCCGGCGTCAGCGTTCAGCGGTTGACTGTCAGCTGACGGCCACAAGCCGAGAGCGATATCCGTGTTACTGACTCCAGACATCTTCAAGGCCTACGACATCCGCGGCGTCTACCCGAGCGAAGTCAACGAAGAGACAGCCCGCGCAATCGGCGCCGCCTTCATCGTCTATCTCAAGGCGACCCGCATCGCCGTGGGACGCGATATGCGCCTCTCTTCGCCGGCGCTCGCCGCCTCCTTCATCGAGGGCGCCACCTCGCAAGGCGCCAGTGTCGTCGATTACGCGATGATCGCGACCGACATGCTCTACTTCGCCGTCGCGCGGGATCGGCACGACGGCGGCGTCCAGATCACGGCGTCGCACAACCCCAGGCAGTACAACGGCATGAAGCTGGTCCGGAAGGAAGCGTTTCCGTTGAGCGGCGACGCGGGCATCTCCGACATCCGCGACATGATCGCCAACGATCGTCTGCCCGCGCCGGCATCCCGTCGCGGCCAGGTCAGCACGAGCGACATCATGGGCCCCTACGTGGAGCACGTCATGTCGTTCATCGATCAGTCGATCATCAGACCGTTCAATGTCGTGCTGGATGCCGGCAGCGGCATGGGCGGCCTCGTCGCGCCGAAACTGTTCGACCGGCTGCCGTGCAAGACGACGCGCTTGTGCTTCGAGATCGACGGGCGCTTCCCCAACCACGAGGCCAATCCCCTCATCGAGGAAAACCGCCGGGACATCGTCGAGCGCGTCCGCGCGGAGAAAGCGGACGTCGGCATCGCCTGGGACGGTGACGCGGATCGCTGTTTCTTCATCGACGGCGCCGGCGAGTTCATCCCGGGCGATTTCATCACCGCGCTCCTTGCCGAGGCGTTCCTGCTGAAGCATCCTGGCTCGACGATCATCTACGACCTCCGCGCCAGCCACGCGGTCAAAGACACCGTCGCGAGCTACGGCGCCACCGCGCTGATGAACCGGGTCGGGCATGCCTTTTTCAAACGCAGGATGCGCGAGACCAACGCGATCTTCGGCGGCGAGGTCACCGGCCATTACTATTTTCGCGACAATTTCTATGCGGACAACGGTTTCATTCCGGCGCTGCTCATCCTCGAGCTGATGTCGAAGAAAGGCCGAAGCCTCCACGAGCTCCTCGAGCCCTTGCGCCGCCGCTATTTCATTTCAGGGGAGATCAACACGAAGGTCGCGAGCATGGACGCCGTGGCCGCCAAGCTCGAGGCGATCGCCGCCCGTTACGCGGACGGGCGTCAGTACCGGCTGGACGGGCTCTCCGTCGAGTATCCGGACTGGCACTTCAACGTGCGGCCGTCGAACACCGAGCCGCTGCTGAGGCTGAATCTGGAAGCGA
>QHWL01000110.1:10384-10793 GCA_003222555.1 Acidobacteriota bacterium
CGCTGATTCGCTCGTGATATAAATAGTCCCGACGGGCGGGCTTAGTACAATGGTAGTACAGAGGCTTCCCAAGCCTCGGACACGGGTTCGATCCCCGTAGCCCGCTCCCGTAACCTCTTACGAATAAACCACTTCCAAACCTCGCGGATCTCGTTGCCATCATGTTGCCACGTTCTCCGTGAACGTGACATCGGCGAGTCGCCCATCCAACAACCGAATCGCGTCTTCGGTCGCCGCCGGGCTCACCCTACCGGTGACGCTCTGGTTTCTAGACCGGGGCAAAAAGAAGACGCCACGCGCCGACGGGGTGCTGTTCGTTGACGCTCGGCACATCTATCGGCAGATTGACCGTGCCCACCGCGATTGGACGCCCGCGCAGATCGGCTTCCTCGCCCACCTCGTCCGTCTC
>QHWL01000111.1 GCA_003222555.1 Acidobacteriota bacterium
TGTCGTTGGTCCAATATCCCTGCAGATCTGGTTGACCCGCCGGAGTGCGTGGCATCGTCCAGGGCTTCGCGGCCTGCGGCGTGGCGCTGGCACCTCGGCGGGCGACCGCCGTCGGCGCCAGCGACAGGACTCCGGTTACGATCGCGAGTGCGGCCGGTACGGCGAAATCTCGACGGCCCATCGGAGCCTCCAAATCTGCGCGATCGCTTGCCCGAATACTGAAAGAACCATACAGCCGACCACGTTCAGCGTCAACCGACCCGACCTACGAGACCTACCTGACCCACGCGAAAAAAACGACGTTTGAACGCAGAGCTCGCAGAGCACGCTGAGAAATCCTTGGGCATTTCTTCTCTGCGGCCTTTCCGCGGTCTCTGCGTTGAACGTGATTTGTTTACAGTTTCTCAAAACACGGCCACCGGATTGAGCGGCGAGCCGGTGCCGCCCTTTATCGGCAGCGGCGCGGCCGTCAGCAGGAACTGCCACCGGTTGCGCGCGGCGGCCGCGTCGGCCAGCGCCTCGAGATCGCAGTTGTCGAACAGATGCACGCCCAGACTGACCAGAACGAAATCGTGCACGGATCCGGGCGGATCTGAAGGCGCGACACCCTGCGGGTGATCGCTCCCCAACAAGGCGATGTCGCGTTGTTTCAGCCAGGGAATGACCGACGTATCGAGCCCGGCGGCCTTGCCGGCCCGGCCGCGGAGATACGGGCCGACGGCTTTCCGCCGCGGCCACACCCCGGTGCGAACGAACAAGGCGTCGCCAGCCGACACCTTGACGCCGGCCTTCTTTTCCCAGGCCTCCAGATCCTCCACGTAGATCGGGGTGCCCGGCTCGAGATATGGCACACCCTTGAGCCGCGGAATGTCCAGCAGAATGCCGCGCGTGAAAATTCCGTTCTTGAGGTTGTGGATGGAATTCTTCGCATGGCCGACGTCTTTCATCACCACGTCCTGCTGAGGCGTGTACCCGTTGTAGAACTTACCGTCATAGTTGATGTGCGCGAGCGAATCGAGGTGGGTGTGGGCAATGCCGTGGAATGCGACTCCAATCCGGTCGGTTCCGAGTCCAAGCATGGCGTGCTCGTAGGGATTGGGATTGTCCACCGCTTTTTCGGTGTCCACGTCTGCGGCGAGCGAGACCGGGAACCCTTCCTTGACGAGTGCGAACGCTTGCCGTCGTTTGGCCGGCGTAATCAAGTTCAGCGCCCCGATCTGATCGTCCTTGCCCCAGCGTCCCCAGTTCGAGAGCTCGGTCTTCCACCGCTCGTATTGCGCGACGGTGACGGCGTGTCCGGATCCGGCGGCCTGTGGAGGCCGGCCGGCTGCCGTCAGGTCGGCAATCGTCGCCAGCGCGGCCAACGTCACCGCGACGAGGAAGCCCGTGCGAAGAATTTTCATGATCGCCCTACCTTTCTCCGAGAAGGGCACGCCCTGCGGTTATGACGGGAACCGTCGAGCGAATAATGTTCCACCCTTCCTTGACCCGCTTCGCCAGATCATTCGCGGTATTGGCGGTAATGGCGCACGCGATCTTGTGAGCCTTGCACGCGCTCAACACCTTCTGAAATCCTGCCTCCACCTCCGGCGAACCCGGGCGAACGCCCATCGAGTGGGTCAAATCGTTGCCGACCCCCAGGAAGAGCGCGCCGACGCCCGGCGTCGACGCGATGGCATCAAGGTTCTCCAAGCCTTCCACCGACTCGATCATGAGCATCGCCAACAGGTCGCCTTCAGGATTGAGCGGCCAGAGGTCGGCGTGACGTTCATATTCATCACCGCTGATCCCCCAGAGCCAGGTGGCGTTTGCCGGACCCGCCCCACGAATGCCGGCCGGCTGGTAGATTTTCGATCCCTTCAGTTGCGGGTACCGCATGGTCTTGACGGCAAACAAGGCCTGCTCTCGCGTGTCGACGCCGTTGAAGATGACCCCGTGCAGCCCGATGTCGAGCGCCTGTTTGACGACCCATTGCGACTGATCGGCTTCCGGCGGAAAGCGCGCGAACAGCGCGACGTTGGGCTGCAGGTTGCCCTTCTTGAGGATCGTCGCCTTGTCTGTCATTCCCATCAGGAACATGTGCAGCGCGGGAAAATCCAACGGGTTGTGTTCCAGGTCGGCGTAGATGAAGTCGACGGGCGCGCGCGCGACCTCCCGGGCGTAGACGAGCGACAGATCACCAGTGTTGAGCCCGTAAACGGTTTTTCCCTCCGCGAGCTTGGCTATCACCGGGTTCAAGTGCAGCGGCTTTTGCTGGGCCACCGGCAGGCTGGGCGTCAAGAGGAGCGCTGCCAAGACAATGCCTGCCAAGGCTACCAGCCGCATCGGACCGTTATGGAACGATCGCAGAGACGAGTGTCGCAGCGGGTTCAGCATCGTAGACTCTCCTTCCTAATCGTGAACACGTAGTATAGGAGCCTAGAAGTCATCCCATCAATGCGGCAGATACGTTCTAACCCAAGGTGCCCCCGTCAACAGTCACACCTTCGCCGCAATCAACAGAATCCCGACGAGCACCATTACGGCGCCTGCCACGCGCGCAACGACGGTGCCCGCGGGCCCGATCTTCTCGAACAGAACGAAGCCGGTCAGCGCGGCGACCCAGACAAGGTTCATCACGCCGACCACAAAGAGCACGCACATCAGCCCCCAGCAGCAGCCGAGGCAGTACGCGCCATGACGCGCGCCCATCTGGAGCGCACCGAGCCTTCCGTCGTGCCAGTTCGTCATCAGAAACCCCAATGGACTTCGGCAGTGGGTCAGGCACGCGCCCTTCCACGGGGTCAGCTGATATGCACCGGCCACAATGAGAATCGCCCCGGCTAGATACGGGCTGGACGTCGCCATGACCGGCGACAGCATCGCCGTCTCGTGCAGCGCCCACTGAGCGAGCGCGGCGCACGCGCTGAAGCCGACCCAGACCGTGACGTAGCCGAGCCCGAACATCACCACCGCCATCCGCACGCCACGGTCGCCACGTCCGGCACGCGCTGCCGCGAACAGGAGCAACACCGGAGCCGCCGTTCCGGTCATCATGCCGACCATCATGACCGCCCACATGGCGAACGTGAAGAACACGTCGGCCGCCGTCCACGACATGTCCCTCGTCATGCCCATCTGCGCCATCATCGTGTCGTGCTCCCTGGAGGACGACATCTGACGATCGAGATGAACGAGATATGCCCAGGCCAATGCGCTGATGACAACGAGGCAGGTCGAGATGAGGGCGCGGTCGCGGCGGGAGACAGGCGCGACGGCTGATGGGCTATGCACTCCGCCAGGAAAACGGCGCGTACTGTCCGTTGTTCTTACCGCTCACGTCATCCCACGCCAAGCCGAGAGCATGCACGTGACTCTTGGACGCATGAGCGAGCGCGAAGCGGTTCGCAGCCGGATGGCCGGTGTTGTCGAGATGGAGCGGCTCGGTTGCGTTAGGGTTCAACCCCATCGCCCCTTCCGCGGCCATGTCGACAAAGCTCCCCGCCTTGACGGACCATTTGACGCCGGTGCGGTCGAAGCGGATCGGCGCCGATTCCACCCCGAGCATCTTGCCAACCAATCCAGACAGGGCGGCCATCGGTCCGCCCGCAGCACCGCTGGCGATCGCCGCGATCGCGTCACGCTGCTCGGACTTGGCCAGGTCGTCGGCGATGACACCGACCGACCAGTTTCCCTTCCCCATCGCCTCCGGCGTCAATCCGAGGACAATGAACCCGAGGCCGTCGAGCGAGACCGTGCCGTAGCTCCCGCGGTCGATCTGGAACGCCATGGCGAACGTGCATGACCCTTTGCTCGGTCTCACCGCCATTTGTGCGGGAAGGCACGGACACACGAAGTCGCAACTGCATGTTTCGTAGTACTGCCCGCTGACCTGCCAGGACGGTGTCGCCATCACTCCACCTCGCCTTTCGGGCCAATTATAATTCGGAACGGGCGATGTGTGCGGTGAACACAGCCGGGCGCACGCCTCTCAGCGAGCCACCGCATCAGGCAGCGTCTGCGCGATGGCTAACGTCGCCCAGCTGGTGGCCGCGGTGGAAATCCATTGATGTCTGCCAAACGGAAACCCGCTTTCGAAATACCGCTGCACGGGAAACGAATGCGTTCTCACGAGCCAGGTACCGTCCTGATACTGCGAACCGAGCAGGAACGCCACGCCTTTGCGATACGCTTGGTCGGTGGAGCGCACACCCGCGACGTGCAGCGCAAACAGGGACAATCCCGTCGCGTAGGCATCCGGTTCGGTACGAGCAAACTGGGACCAACCGCCGCGTGCGTCCTGCTGAGCACGAATGTCGCGTATGGCGGCCTCGACACGAGACCGCGGCGCATCGGTCCACACAAGACCCATCAGCTGCATCCCGCGCTCTTCCGCCGATTTCGGCTCCGCCGCAAGCAACCACTGCCGGGCTCTTCGCAGGCTTTCCTTCGTCTGGTTCTTACGACCGGGGAGCGGATACGAGATCAACCCGCCGGCGGCCATCGCGGTGTGGCTGATCGTGCTGTATTCAGAGGGTGGGCGGTTGACACCGTTGCCAAGCCAGCTCCCGTCCGGCATCTGCCGAGCGATGAGCCCATGGGTCATTGTCGCCGTCACCATGTCGGGCGGATGACCGGCTGCCGCGAGCGCCCTTTGCACGTAGCCCACGGTAAGCGCTTCGCCGCCGACCGCCGTGTCTCCCAACATCACCCGAGGGGCGGCGCTCTTGAAGAACGTCAGCATGTCATCGAGATTCCGGCGCGCCCGTTCCTGGTCGATCTCGATGCCCTTCCGCCTCGCGGTGGCAGCGGCAATAGCCGGCATGGCGTTGTGGTGACAGGAAATGCAGGTCGCCTTTCCGCGGAACAATGGAGCGACGTCGAGCAGTCGCGCCACGCTTCTGTTCAAGGAGATTCGCGGATCGGCGATGCCGCCTTTTGCGGGCGGCGCGATCTCCTCTTGCCGCGGTCCGTTGCCCCGGGTCGCGCCATGCTGCTCCAGTACTGCAATCTTGGCTCGATCCCCTTTGTACATCGCCCAGTCGAGCGGCGACTCGCCTTCCGTCGTCCGCACATTGGGGTCCGCGCCGCGATCGAGCAGCAGCCTGAGCGTGTCGGCGCCTCCCCGCTCTGACGCGACCGCCGTCAGCAGCGGGGTTCTCCCATACTGGGCGGCATTGCTCGCGTTGACGTTTGCACCCAACTCGATCCAACGATCAAGCAAAACAGCCGGTTGCCAGTTGGCAACGGTGACCAATAGATCTGGAGTCGGGCTTAGTCCTTTCGACATCAAGTAGTCGGTGGTCGGCCGATCGTAGCGGGCAAGGCCCACGCGTCGCGCGGCCGGCGAGAGCGCGTTCGGATCGAGCCCTTTCTCAACCAGGAAGCGAACGACTTCCACGTCCGCAGATCGCACGGCCAGCGCTAGTGCCGTCGTGCCTGCGCGGTCCTGCGCGCGGAGGTCGGCCCCGCGAGCCAAGAGCAGCCGCAGCACCTCCATCGTTCCAGGATATGCGGCGGCCACGAGCAGCGGCGTCCGCTCCGAGTCGGACCGCGCGTTGACGTTGGCACCATGTGCCAGCAGAAGGCGGACCTTTTCCACGTCAGGAACGGCCCACATCAGCGCGGTGGCACCCGAGGCGTCGGCCCGATTCGGGTCGGCACCGTGTTTCAGGAGGAGCTCGACCGTTTTTGCATCAGCAAACACCGTGGCCGTCATCAACGCCGAGATGCCCTCTGCGTCGACGACGTTCGGGCTCACGCCGCTGCTGAGCACGCGTTCGACTTCGCCGGCAGCACCGCGCTGCAGAGCCGCAAAAAGCGCTTCGCGAGAGGCATCGGTTTGCGCTGACACCGCGACGACGAACAACGCGAGAAGAGACATTCGAAAGAACATCATGGTCGCCTCACTGGATCACAACCAGCGCTGCCCCTTGGGACCCGGGCTGACCCATTTGAAAATCTTCGCGCAGGTCGAAGCCCTTGCACGTTGGGCTAATTGTCGCTCAAGCGCAGAAGTTGTCAACCGAGACGGACCGACAGATCGCACGGCAGTGCGTTGCGGCCCCGCGGGCGGTCGAGCAGCGGGATCTGCGGAACTGTCGCGGGCTGGGTCGACGCCAATTTTCGCGGCACGATCACGGAATT
>QHWL01000112.1 GCA_003222555.1 Acidobacteriota bacterium
TGGGCCGTGTCTCAGTCCCAGTGTGTCCGTCCGCCCTCTCAGGCCGGATACTGATCGTTGCCTTGGTGAGCCGTTACCTCGCCAACTAGCTAATCAGGCGCGGGCCCCTCTTTGAGCGCTAGGTCTTGCGATCCCCAGCTTTGATCTCCACCTCTTCAAAGGCAGGATGTCATGCGGTATTAGCGTCCCTTTCGGGACGTTATCCCCCACTCGAAGGCAGGTCACCCACGTGTTACTCACCCGTTTGCCACTCTACTGATCCCTTGCGGGACTTTCGCGTTCGACTTGCATGTGTTAGGCACGCCGCCAGCGTTGATTCTGAGCCAGGATCAAACTCTCATGTTAAATTCGTCGGTTGCTGCATCGCAGCCCTGAAGGGCTGTGCCACAACAACACAACTCATTAACGCGAGGCCGATTTGGCTTTTGCGTTGTTCAATCCGTTTTTTTATGAAGTGGTTCGTCGCCAGTCGCCTTCGCACGGACTGACAACTCCGGTCGACCGATTTTGCGACGCCACCCGCTGACACTCATTTGTCCGACTCCGCTCGCTGACGCGAGCTTCGTCGTGACGGGCTGTGTGTGCTTGCACGCACTATCTAGTTTTCAAAGAACCGACTGTCGGTGCGCCCTGGGCGCCCGGCCCCCAACCTTCTCGCCTGATCTCCGGGGTCCCGCCCCGGTCCGTTGTCGGCTGTGGAGCCGACCGTCGTTTGGGGAACCTTACGAGACTACAAGAAGGTCGCGGGCATGTCAACCCATTATCTTCGTTCACGGCCGATTTGGGCCTGCTTTGGCGCGCCGCTCGAGCTACGGCAACCGCCGTCGTCAGGTCAACCGGACGATATGGTTCTGTTTCTGCCCCTTTCGTACCACGAACAGACGACCGCCGATCGCCTGATCCCGTCTGAGCCGCGTGTTCGGATCCGAGATCCGCCGATTGTTCACATAGACGCCGCCCGATTGCACGAGCCGCCGTGCCTCGCTCTTGGATGGGGCAAGCTGCACGCGCGCCAGGAGATCGACCACCCCCAGGCCATTGCCGGCAAACTCGTTGGCCGACACCGCGCTTGACGGCACGTCCTCGAATACGGCCAGCACCTCTTCGGCATCGAGGGTCCCGATGTCTTCCCCAAACAAGACACTCGACGCATGCTCGGCTCGCGCCACCTGGTCACGGCCGTGCACGAGGGCGGTGACTTCCCGCGCCAGAACGCGCTGCGCCTCCCGCTTTTCGGGCGCCGTCCTGGCGGCCCGTTCGAGATCCTCGACCGCCGCGCGCTCGAGAAACGTGAAGTACTTGAGATAGGTCAGGACGTCGCGATCTTCTGTGTTCAACCAGAACTGGTAGAACTTGAACGCGGAGGTGCGCTTGGGATCGAGCCAGACCGTTCCTGTCTCGCTTTTCCCGAACTTGACGCCAGACGCCGTGGTGACGAGCGGCATCACGAGCCCGTGCGCCTTCCTGGCGCGGAGCTTCCGAATCAGATCGATGCCGGCTGTGATGTTGCCCCACTGATCGCTGCCTCCCAACTGCAACGTGCAATTGTAGCGATCGAATAGCTGCAGGAAGTCGTAGGCCTGGAGCAGCAGATAGCTGAACTCGGTATATGAAATCCCTTCCTCGCTTTCGAGCCGGCGCTTGACCGATTCCTTCGCGAGCAGGTAGTTCACCGTGAAGTGCTTGCCGGTGTCGCGCAGAAACGACATCAGATCGATCGCCGTCAGCCAGTCGGCGTTGTCGACGAGCCGCGCGGGATTTGGAATGGGGGCCGTCTGGAGCGATCCAAAATCGAGAAACCGCTCGAGCTGCTCCCGAATCCCCGCGAGATTCGCTTCGAGCACGTCGGGCGACAGCAGAACGCGTTCCGAAGACTTGCCGCTCGGATCGCCGATCATGCCGGTCCCCCCGCCCACAATGGCGATCGGCGCGTGGCCGAAACGCTGCAGGCGTGCCAGGGCCATCATCATCAGCAGCGAGCCCACGTGCAGGCTCGACGCGGTCGGATCGAAGCCGATGTACGCCGTGACGCGCTCTCGGGCAAGCGCGTCGGCTAGGCCCTCGGTCGCGTCGTATATCAGGCCGCGCCAGGTGAACTCGTCCAACAAAGTCGTCATAGCGGTGTCTGGGGCCAACCACCTCCGCGAAAGCTCCGGCGGTCCGCCGACGACTCATGCGAAGGCGGAAGCCGGACGCCGAGGAAGCAAAGCGTTTTACTATAGCAGCGTATGGCGATGACTCGCCGCGCGGTCCTCAAAGGACTCGTGGCCGCCGGCGTCGGCGCAGCGGCCGGAACAGGCGCATACGGCTATCTCCGTGGACGTCGCGAACTCGGAGTCACCTACGCCACGCTGCCCGTCAACGGACTGCCGGCTGCATTGTCCGGGCTGCGCATCGGGCTGGTCACCGACGTTCACCGCAGTCAGTGGATGTCCGACGACGACGTGGCCCGCGCCGTCAACATGCTGATGGTCGCGCGCCCGGATCTGATTGTCCTCGGCGGGGATTACGTCACCTGGGGCGACCGCCAGTACATCGGACCCTCCGCCGAAGTGCTGGGCCACCTGTCGGCGCCGCACGGCGTGTTCGGCATCCTCGGCAATCATGACGACGACCATCAGATGCCTGCCGCGTTGGCGGCGAAGGGCGTTGAGGTGCTCAAAGACGCTCGGACTCGCGTCACGATCAACGGCGAATCACTCGAGCTTGTGGGCATCCGATTCTGGACCAGGCGGGGATTCGATATTGCGCCGCTGACACGAGGCGCCCTGGGCACCACGATCCTGCTCGCGCACGATCCGCGGCGGCTCACCGAAGCCTCGGCGCTCAACATCCCGCTTGTTTTGTCGGGTCACACGCACGGCGGTCAGGTTGTGCTGCCGCTCGTCGGTGCGATCGCCGCGCAGAAGTTTCCGGTCGTTGCCGGCATCGGCCGGCTCGGCACGACGACCATGTTCGTCAGTCGGGGAATCGGGACGGTGTACGTTCCAGTGAGACTGAATTGTCCGCCTGAAGTTGCGGTGTTGACGCTTCAATCTGAAAATCTTCCGCGGAACGCGGATCGCGCCGGCCTGGCGAACGACGCCGGCGTCTGACTGCTGGCACTTTAGCGGCCCGATAGCACGAATCGCCGGCCAGCGATCGACCAACCGCCTTCGAGAACGATCCGGATCGCTTCGGGATAGATCCGGTGCTCTTCGATCAAAATGCGCGCCGACAGCGTGTCGACGGTATCGTCGTCGGGCACCGGCACCGCGGCCTGCAAGACAATCGGACCAGAATCGAGCTCTGAAGTGACCAGGTGCACCGTGGCGCCGGTAATCCGGACGCCGTGCTCGAGCGCCTGGCGCTGCGCATCGAGTCCTGGAAAAGCCGGCAGAAGAGACGGGTGGATGTTCAGGATGCGGTTGGGAAACGCCTCGAGCAGAGGATGCCCCACGAGCCGCATGAAGCCAGCAAGACAGATCAAGTCCACGTCTCGCGCGCGCAGAACGTCGACGATCGCGCGATCGTAAAGGTCGCGGCTCGGGTGGTCCCGCGGATTCAGGCAGAGCGCCTCGATGCCGGCCTCGCGCGCCCGGATCAGCCCCTGCGCGTCGGATCGATTCGAGATGACGATGGCGATCGTGGCCTCGAGGCGACCGTTCGCTATGGCGTCGATGATCGCTTGGAGATTCGATCCGCGGCCCGAAATCAGAATCGCGATTCGTCGTCCGGAAAAGGGGTCGTACCCCTTTTTCGAATGGTGTTCATATTGGGTTGAACGGGTCACAACATGCCCCAAACCCCCGAGGAACTGGAAGCAATACGCCAAGCGGTGGAGACTGGTGCTCCGTACGGCGATCGGAATTGGCGCGAGGTTGCTGACTCTCTGATCGGTTGGCGACAGCAGGGTCGCCCAAAGCGGCGCTCTCACGGTCCCCAACCGTACGGCCTCCGAATCGCCCCCGCGGGTGAGTGCTTGAATCACGCGTTCGGAGTCCCGCTCGGCGCAGACGACGACCAGGCCGATTCCCATGTTGAAAACACGGTACATCTCGTCGGTCGCAATGCCGCCCCGCTGCTGAAGGAAACGGAACAGCGGAGGGACCTCCCACGCGCGCCGATCGATCTCGGCCGCGCACCCTTCAGGCAGCGCACGCGGCACATTTTCGGTGATGCCGCCCCCGGTGATGTGCGCGAGGCCTTTGACGAGACTGCGCTCGACGAGCGGCCGCACGGCGCTCAAGTACGAACGGTGCGGCGCGAGCAGCGCGTCGGCGACCGTCGTGCCAAACTCGGGGACGAACGTGTCGGGCCGCAAGCCGCCGGCGTCGAACAGGACCCGGCGGGCAAGGGAATAGCCGTTGGTGTGAAGACCGGCGGACGGGAGACCGATCAATCGATCGCCCGGCACGATCGCCCGCCCATCGACGATGCGCTCGCGGTCGACAATGCCGACGATGAAGCCGGCGAGGTCGTATTCGCCGTCGGCGTAGAAACCCGGCATCTCCGCGGTCTCACCGCCCAGAAGTGCGCAGCCGTTCTCACGGCACCCACGCGCGACGCCCGCGACCACCTGCTCAACCACCAGCGGCGACAGCCGTCCCGTCGCCAGGTAATCGAGGAAGAACAGCGGCTCGGCCCCCTGCGCGAGGATGTCGTTGACGCAGTGACTCACGAGGTCGCTGCCGACTGAGTCGTGACGACCGGTCACGAAGGCGACCGTGAGCTTCGTGCCGACGCCGTCAGCGCTCGACACGAGCACCGGATCGCGGCAGAGATCGCGATCGAGCCGGAACAAGCCGCCGAACGATCCGATGTCGGAAAGCACGCCGGACGTGAACGTGGCGCGGGCGAGGGATTTGATGCGGCGGACCGTCTCGTTGCCGGCCTCGATGTCGACCCCCGACTGGCGATAGTCCATCTTCAGGTCACGGGTTCATCACGAAGACACGAAGGGCACGAAGATACACGAAAAACCAAACGTATTCTTCGTGATCTTCGTGGATCTTCGTGCCTTCGTGATGAAGCGCCTGCCACCTCAGAAATCCAGCTTCTGGATGAGCGTTTCGGTCAGCTTGCGGGTGGCCGATGCTTCGTCAGACTCCCAGTAACTGCGGCGGACCGCGGCGAAAAACCGCTCTTTGTCGAGATCCTCCTCGAGCATGTCGAAGCCTTCAGCGAGAAGCGCAATGGCGGTGTCGCGATCGGGATGCTTCTGGAGAATCGACGTCAACAGGGGCGTGTTTCGCAACGCGATCGTGGCGAGCGCGAGCGTCACCGGCGAGCGCGTCGGATCGCGCGAGGGAAGGCCGATCTCGAACAGCGCCTCGCCCGCTTCCTGATGGCCGGCGATCGCGAGTGCCCCGAGCCCAGCGGCGGCTCCGCGCAAGAAGTCCTGGAAACCGACGTTCTTATCGGCGAACTTGAGCGTCTCGATCAAGTAATTCTCGTGCGAGTCGCAATTGACGCCGAGCAGGCAAATTGCCGCGGCAATGGACGGCTGCGTCGCTTTCGGCGCGCTTCGCTGGAGCGCGGCCAGCGTCTCAAGCGCGTGGTTGTCACCGATCTTTCCGAGCGCCACCGCCGCATCGTCCTGCAGCGGGCCGTCGACCTTGGCGACGCCGACGAGCGCCTCGACCGCGTACTGCGCCTTGTAGTCGCCGAGCGCTTCGATGACGGCGCTTCGGAAAAAGTCTTCCCCGCGGCCGACCTCCCGCACGAGCGCTTGGCGCACGCGCGCATCCGCGGTCATGGCCCCTTGCGCCGCAAGGGCGCGAACGAGCACCGGACGCACGAACTCGGCTTGCTCCTTGTCGAGCGCCGCGAGGAAATCCTGCGTCATTGCACGATCCGGGTTGTGCTCGAAGAAGCTGTAGGCGACGGCACGCAGGCGATCGTTTGGACTGGCGAGCGACTCCCGCATCGCGTCTTTCGCGCGCGGGTCGTTGAAGCCCGTCAGCAGCACGAGCGCGCGATAGCGCACGTATCCGTCGCCGTGCTCGGCCACGGCCTGAAGCAGCGCGGGAACGGCCTGAGCGCCAGGTGTCCGGCGCACCATACGCGCCGCACTGGTGCGCGTCGCGTAATCGAGATCGCCGAGTTTGTCGATTGCCGCCTGGAGCTGCGCGGCGGGTACCGCTTGAGGCGCGCTCGGCTCTTGAGCGCCTGCGGTGCACTCACCACAAAGGACACAAAGGACACAAAGGAAAAAGCCCGTACTTATCCTTGGTGTCCTTCGTGTCCTTCGTCTCGTTTCTGAATATTCAGCGCCCCGAGACATACTTCATTTCGCGACTGGCTCAGTCTTATCGAGTTTCAACGCAAGCTGCAGGTACGTCGCCTGGTCCTGCGGGATCGCGACCGGGTAGCGGGCGGTGTAGCAGGAGCTGCAGTACGAGCTACGCTCATTGCCCACCGCGCTGAGCAATCCTTCGAGACTGAGATACGCCACGGTGTCGGCATCAAGAAACGTCGTAATCTCATCGAGCGTGTGCGTCGCTCCGATCAGTTCGGATCGCTGCGGCGTATCCACGCCGTAGAAGCAGGGCGAGATCGTCGGGGGACAGCTGATGCGGACGTGCACCTCCTTGGCGCCCGCGGCCCTCACCATCTTGACGATCTTCCGGCTCGTCGTGCCGCGCACGATTGAATCGTCGACGAGAATGACGCGCCTGCCCTCGAGAATGCTCTTGACTGGGTTCAGCTTCACCTTCACGCCGAAATGCCGGATCGACGACTGCGGCTGGATGAAGGTGCGGCCGACGTAGTGGTTGCGAATGAGGCCCATCCGGAGCGGCACGCCGGATTCTTCCGCGTATCCCATGGCGGCGCAGACACCCGAGTCGGGCACCGGTACCACGACGTCGGCCTCGAGCGGCTGCTCGCGGGCAAGGATGCGGCCCAGCTCGGTCCGGACTTCGTTGACGCTCTTCCCGAACACATAGCTGTCCGGCCTGGCGAAATACACGTGCTCGAAGATGCAGTGCGCGAGCGGCGCCGGCGGGAACGGCTTGATCGATCGCATCCCCTGGGCGCCGACCACGAGCACTTCTCCCGGTTCGATGTCGCGCACGTAGGTCGCGCCGATGAGATCCATCGCGCACGTCTCGGAACAGACGACCACTGCATCGTCGAGACGGCCAAGCGCGAGTGGCCGAAACCCGTGCGGATCGCGGACCGCAATGAGGCGGTCGCGCGTCAGCATCACCAGCGAAAAGGCGCCCTGCACCTGCGACACCGATTCGACGACCGCATCCTCGACGCTCGAGGCCTTCGAGCGGGCGTACAGATGCAACACGACTTCCGTGTCGCTGCTCGACTGGAAGATGGAGCCCCGCCGGACGAGGTCGTGGCGCAACTCGCCCGCGTTGACGAGATTGCCGTTGTGGCAAATCGCGATCTGCCCATGCGCACAGTCGATGAGGATGGGCTGAGCGTTCGAGAGCTTGCTCTCGCCGGCCGTCGAGTAGCGCACGTGGCCGATTGCCGTCGATCCGGGCAACTGGGCCAGCGCTTCGCCGTTGAAGGTATCGGCGACGTAGCCCATCGCGCGCGACACACGCACCTGCTGGGTGTCGGACGCCGCAATCCCCGCGCTTTCCTGTCCGCGGTGCTGCAGCGCGTACAGCCCGAGATACGTCATGTTGGCCGCCTCGGGATGTCCGAAGATGCCGAAGACGCCGCACTCGTCTTTGAACTTGTCTGGCATTAACATTACTTACTTCGTCGTGGGGCCCCACCCCCACGACCTGTGCCTTCGCGGCTCACGCCGCTCGGCATTGCCTCCATCGGCTTTCCGCTTTCACTGCGATTCCATCGGGCTCGAGGCTGTCACGACCTGTGCCTTCGCGGCTTACGCCGCTCGGCATTGGCTCCGTCGACTGTCCGCCTAGTCTACGCAACGCGTTTAACAAAATGCTTGTCGATCGCTGTCGACCAAACGCGCTCGGCCTCCTCGACGGTGACATCGATGGCCGTCTTGCCGCCCGCCTTGACTCGCAGCGCGGTACCGCCCGTTCGTCCGACGATCCGCGCGGGCACGCTCGAGTCTGCCGCTCGCGAGAGGACTTCGTCGGCCCGATCGGGCGCGACCGACACTACTACGCGCGAGGCCGACTCGCCAAAAAGAGCCGCCGCTCGGTTCAACCCCGCGTCGCGGCCCACTTCGACCTCGTCGATCGAGGCCTCAATCCCCACACCGCCGGTGTCGAAGCAGCATTCCGCGAGCGTGACGGCGATGCCACCGTCGGCGCAGTCGTGGGCCGACCGGATGAGGCGCCCGTCGGCGAGCGCCACGACCAGCGCTTGCAGCGCACGCTCCGCGTCGAGGTCCAGCGCGGGCGGCAAACCGCGCACCACATCGTACGCCAGTTTCAGATACTCGGTGCCGCCGAGCTCGCCGCGCCCTTCGCCAAGCAGGATGACGATGTCGCCAGGCCCCTGAATGCGGCGGCAGACGACACGATCGGCGTGCTCGAGCAGACCGACCACGCCAATGACCGGTGTCGGATAGATCGCGCGGCCATCCGTCTCGTTGTAGAGACTCACGTTCCCGCCGGTGATCGGCACGCCGAGCGCACGACAGGCGGCGCCAATCCCTTCGACCGCCCTGGCAAACTGCCACATGATCGCCGGCCGCTCTGGATTTCCAAAATTGAGGCAGTTGGTGGCGCCGAGCGGACGCGCGCCCGCGCACGCGACGTTGCGTGCCGCCTCGGCGACCGCGAGCATCGCACCGCGATACGGGTCGAGATAGCAATACCGGCCGTTGCCGTCCACCGACAGCGCGAGCGCGCGATTGGTGCCTTTGATGCGCACGACGCCCGCACCCAGTCCGGGAAGGTTCAGGGTGTTGGTGCGCACCATGTGGTCGTACTGGCGAAAGGCCCACCGCTTGCTGCCGATCGTCGGAGAGCCGAGTAACAGCATCAGCGCATCGTTTGCCGGACCTGATAACGTCCGGCCTGCTTCTCGCGACGGCGGGAGCGCATCGAGGTCGAGCTGCTGCGCCTCGGCCAGATAGTCCGGTGGCGCCATCGGGCGGTGGTAGACCGGCGCCTGGTCCGTGAGCGCGCGGTTGGGGATTTCGGCGACCACCGCGCCACGATCCTTGACACGGAGCAGGCCATCGTCGGTCACGTTGCCGATGTGAACGGCGTGCAGATCCCACTTGTCGAAGATTCGCTCGACCTCCGCTTCGTGCCCGCGCTTGACGACGAGCAGCATGCGCTCCTGCGACTCCGACAGCATGATTTCGTATGGAGTCATGCCGGTCTCGCGCTGTGGCACCAGCGACACGTCGATCTCGACGCCGGCGCCGCCGCGCGATCCCATCTCGGTCGTGGAGCACGTCAGGCCCGCGGCACCCATGTCTTGGATGCCGACGAGGGTGTCGGTCCGCATGACCTCGAGGCAGGCCTCGAGCAGCAGCTTCTCCATGAAGGGATCGCCCACCTGCACGGCCGGCCGCTTTTCGGCCGACTTCTCGTCGAACTCCGCCGAAGCCATCGTCGCACCGTGGATGCCGTCGCGTCCGGTCTTGGCGCCGACGTAATACACCGCGTTGCCGACGCCCGACGCGACGCCCTTGATGATGTCGGATGCCTTCGCGATGCCGAGACAGAAGACGTTGACGAGTGGATTGCCCGCGTACGACGGCTCGAACGCGATCTCTCCGCCGACCGTCGGAATGCCGATGCTGTTACCGTACCCCGCGATCCCGGCGACGACACCTTCGAGCAGACGCGGCGTCTCTGGGGCATCGAGCGGCCCGAAGCGCAGAGAGTTGAGGAGCGCAATCGGCCGCGCACCCATCGTGAAAATGTCACGGATGATGCCGCCGACGCCGGTCGCCGCGCCCTGATACGGCTCGATGAACGACGGATGGTTGTGTGATTCGATCTTGAAGACCGCCGCCAGTCCCTCGCCGATATCCACAGCACCGGCGTTCTCGCCCGGGCCCTGCAGCACCTGCGGGCCGCCCGTCGGCAGCGTCTTCAGATGGACGCGCGAGCTCTTGTAGCTGCAGTGTTCGGACCACATGACCGAGAAGATGCCGAGCTCGGTCAGGTTCGGCTCGCGGCCCAGAAACTGGACGATGCGGTCGTACTCGTCGGGTTTGAGACCGTGACGCTCGAGAACGTTGGGATCGACCATCGGGCCTACCCCACCGCCTCCAGGGCGGATCGTGTGGAGCCACCAAGTACGCCCGTCTTCAACGCGGCCACGGCCGATTCGAAAATGAGCAGCCCGTCGGCGCTGCCGAGCACCGGCTCGCACGCCCGCTCGGGATGCGGCATCAGTCCGACGACGTTGCGCGTCTCGTTGCAAAGGCCGGCAATCGCCGCCGCGGAGCCGTTCGGGTTGGCGTCGTCAACAACCGCGCCGGCCGCGTTTGTGTAGCGGAAGACGATCTGCCGATTGGCTTCGAGCCGGGCGATGACCTCCGGCTCCGCGAAGTAGTTGCCCTCGCCGTGCGCGATCGGAATCCGCAGCACCTGACCCCGTCGGCAGGCGAGCGTAAACGGCGTGTCGGTCTGTTCCACGCGGATGTGCACGTGCTCGCATTGAAATTTCGCCTGCACCTCGCGCATGATCGGCGAGAACCGCGCCATGGCGCCGCAGCGAAGGTAATCCCCGTGCGCGAATCCGCCAGGCAGGATCACGACGTCGGCGCCCTTCAGATCGGTGTCCTTGTGCCACACGTAATCGGCGTTCTGGCCGAGGACGTCTCTGGCGGCGTGGTAAGCGTCGTGGTCGCAATTGCTGCCGGGAAAAACGACGATTGCAAATTTCATGGTGGCGAACTCTTCTTAATTCGCGTGGGGCTCCACCCCCACGCGCTCGCCGAACTTACGCAGTCGCTCGGCCTCGAGCGTAGACTCTCGGCCTCGCTGTGATTCAGTCAACCTCTATGCGATAACTCTCTATCACCGGATTTGCGAGCAGCTTGTCGGCGACTTCCGCCGCGAGCGCGCGCGCTTGAGCCGGCTCGGTGGTCACAAGGTCCAATTCGAAATACTTGCCCTGCCGCACGTCCTGGACGCCGCCGTAGCCGAGCGTGTGAAGCGCATCGGCGATGGTTTTGCCTTGCGGGTCGAACACCGACGGCTTCAGAGTAACGAAGACGCGAGCTCGCATGTCAGACGACGCTCTCGACGCCGGCAAAAACCCTCTCGAAGATCGTGTCGACGTGCTTGAACTGCTCACCCAGATCGAAAGCGCGCTCGATCTCCTCCGGCGAGAGCACGCGGGCGATGTCGGTATCCGAGCGCAGCAGGCCTTTGAAGTCGCGCTGCTCGGCGAACGACAGCATGGCGTTGCGCTGCACCCAGTCATAGGCCTGCTCGCGCGAGACGCCCTTCCTGGCGAGCTCGAGCAGCACCGTCCCGGAAAAGACGACGCCGCGCAATCGATTGAGGTTCTCGCGCATGCGCTCGGGCAAGACGAGCATGTCGCGGACGATTCGTGTGAACCGGCGCAGCATATGATCCAGCGCGATGAAGCTGTCGGGCAGGATCACGCGCTCGACCGACGAGTGCGAGATGTCGCGCTCGTGCCAGAGGGCGATGTTCTCGAAGGCCGCCTGACAGTTTCCGCGAATCAATCGCGCGAGGCCGACCACCTGCTCGCACCCAATCGGGTTGCGTTTATGCGGCATCGCCGACGAGCCCTTCTGCCCCTTGGCGAACGGCTCCTCCACCTCGCCGATTTCGGTCTTCTGCAGGCCGCGAATCTCGAGCGCGAATTTCTCGAGCGATCCGGCCGTGATGGCCAGCACCGAGAGGAGCTCGGCGTGCCGATCGCGCTGAATGACCTGTGAGGCCACCGCCGCCGGCTCGAGCCCCAGCCGGCGGCAGACGTCGGCCTCGACCGCCGGCGGCAGATGCGCGAACGTGCCGACCGCGCCCGACAGCTTCCCGACGCTGACCGTCTCGCGAGCGCGCTCCAGGCGCTCGATGTCGCGGCCGATCTCGGCAAACCAGAGCGCCAGCTTGAGGCCGAACGTCATCGGCTCGGCGTGGACGCCGTGGGTGCGGCCGATGATGGGCGTGTGACGGTGCTCGAGCGCGCGGTCACGCACGGCGTGAGCCAGCGAGCGCAGATCTTTCAGGATGAGATCGCACGCCTCGCGCATCTGCAGCGCCTGCGCCGTGTCGATCACATCCGACGAGGTCATTCCGAAGTGCAGCCATCGCGCCGACGGACCCACCTTCTCGGCCACCGCTGTCGTAAACGCAATCACATCGTGCTGCGTCGCCTGTTCGATTTCCTCAATGCGCGCGATATCGAACGCGCCACGCTCGCGGATGTCGCGCGCCGCGTCGGCTGGCACGATTCCGGCGGCCGCCATAGCCTCCGCCGCGGCGGTTTCCACGAGCAGCCAGGTCTCGTACCGGCGCTGGTCGCTCCAGATGCGCCCCATCTCGGGGTGTGTGTAGCGTGGGATCATGGCAACGAAAAAGCGCTACCACGGAGGACACGGAAGAAAAAACGGACCAGCCGTGACCACGGTTTTACACCGTGGTCTCCGTGGTAGAGCTGTCAATCCAACTCGAGCCGCTCGCGCGGGATTCGCAGGCCGTTCACGTTACCGAGGACCGTCGCGGCGAGCGAGCCGTCCCTGAACAGATCGACCGCGACACGCTGAACTTCCTTTGCCGTCACTCGCTCGATGCCCTGCAGCGTCTCGTCGAGGCCGAACTGACGGTCGAA
>QHWL01000761.1:0-1514 GCA_003222555.1 Acidobacteriota bacterium
AACGACCGATTCTTCTCGGTGTGCACGCTGGCCGCAAGGACCGCGGCCCCCGCGATCACCTTGGAGGACATCGTATGCAAATGCTCGCGCCCACTTCAATCTATCGCCATACGAAAATCCGGATCAATTCTGAACGTTCCACCCAGTTCATCGACTTGACCGACGGTCTCGAAGCGCTGGTCGCAGAGGCCGGCATTTGCTTCGGCTTCGTCAACGTCCAGACGCTTCATACGACGACGGCCATCGTCGTGAACGAACTCGAGCCGCTGTTGCTGTCCGACTTCGCGACTTTGCTCGAGAACGCTGCGCCGCGCGACGCCGGCTATCGGCACGACGATGTGAGGATTCGCACGGTGAACGTGACTCCCGGCGAACGCCTCAACGGTCACGCGCACTGCCGAGCCCTGCTGCTTGGACCCTCGGCCTGCCTCAACGTGATCGACGGCAAGCTCCTTCTCGGACGTTGGCAGCGTGTGTTCATGGCCGAGCTGGATGGCCCGCGTGCGCGCGAGATATCGGTGCTGATCCTCGGCGAGGGCGGGCGATGAAGGTGAAGATGATTCTTCCGGCTCTCACCGAGGCGACGAGCCCGTTCTGGCGACCCATCAAGTACTCGCTCTTCCCGCCGCTCGGCCTGGCCACGCTGGCGGGGTTTCTCTCGGGTGAGGATGACGTCGAAATTCAGGACGAGCACGTGGAGAGGCTCGACCTGAACGACACGCCCGACCTGGTCGTCATTCAGGTCTACATCACCTCCGCGTACCGCGCGTATCGCCTCGCGGATCACTACCGCCGACGGGGCGCGCATGTGGCGCTTGGAGGCCTCCACGTCACGTCGCTGCCGGAAGAGGCTGCCCGGCATGCGGACACGATCTTTCTCGGACCCGGCGAGGACACGTGGCCGAGATTCCTCACCGATTTCAGGCGCGGCTCCGCGGATCGCGTCTATCGATCGGAGATCCGAACGCTCGCCGGCATGCCGCCGGTCCGGCGTGATCTGATCAAACGGCATCTCTATCTCGTCCCGAACTCCATCGTCGTGTCGCGCGGGTGTCCGCATGTCTGCGACTTCTGTTACAAGGAGGCATTCTTCGAAGGCGGGCGGTCCTTTTACACGCAAACGGTCGAAGCCGCGCTCGCCGAAATCGATCGTCTGCCGGGGCGCCATCTGTATTTTCTCGACGATCACCTGTTCGGGGCCGCTCGCTTCGCCACGGCATTGTTCGACGGCATGCGCGGGATGGGACGCCTTTGGCAGGCCGCGGGGACCGTCAATGCCGCGCTCGCGCCGGGTCTTCTCGAGCGAGCTGTCGATGCCGGCCTTCGCAGCCTGTTCGTCGGATTCGAGACGCTCAACCCCGCGAATCTGTTGGAGCAGCGGAAGTATCAGAACCTGCGTCGCGATTACGGCGAGGCGATTCGCCGTCTGCACGACCTGGGTGTGATGATCAACGGGAGCTTCGTCTTCGGCATGGATGGCGACGATGGCTCGGTGTTCGAGCGTACCGTGGAAT
>QHWL01000761.1:1526-2360 GCA_003222555.1 Acidobacteriota bacterium
AACAGGGGATTGAAACCGCCACGTTCCACATTCTCACGCCGTACCCGGGCACGGCGCTTCATGGCCGGCTGGCGGCCCAGGGCCGGATCGCGATTCACGATTGGGATCGGTACGACACGCGCCACGCGGTATTCCGCCCGGCGCGCATGTCGGCTGACGAGCTCGAGCAGGGGTACCGGCGAGCCTACCGAGATTTCTATAAGTGGGCATCTATCGCGCGCGGCGCGTCGGCGCACGGGAATGTCACGGCCGGTTTGCGCCATCTGGCGTACGCCGCAGGCTGGAAAAAGTTCGAGCCGTGCTGGGATCTCGTCATCCGCGCGAGACGTGCGGGGATGATGCTCCCGCTGCTTGAAACGATTCTCTGCGAGTTCGGCAAGCGGTCGCCGGGCGCGGCCGAACGGGTGGATCGCGCGGGGACGCGGCCTGACCAGCGGAGTCACAGCTTCTCGACACCAGCGAGGTTGCTGAAATCACGATGATCGTGTTTTCACGCGTCGGACGCGAAGCCGACGTACGTGGGAGGTGTATCCTGTGAGGGGTGACCGGCTTTTCGAGCCACCTCCAAAACCAAGCAGTCCGAGAAGCCCAACGCCGGCCGTCGACGAAAGCTGGCCACAGCAGCAGCCACGGTTTCCGAATCCTGAAGCGTCAGATGCTGGTGGTTGAGGAGCATCTCGACAGCGGTGGCGATCTCCTCCGGACCACGATCGTAGACCGAGGTCAGGACCCACGTCGCTTCGGCGAGGACAAGATGGGGGACCCAGGCCCCGCGTGTCACGAAGGCCTCGGCCACCGCAACCTGCTTCGCGTCATCCCGCGTGACCAGCCGGA
>QHWL01000113.1:0-3133 GCA_003222555.1 Acidobacteriota bacterium
CCGGCGCTCCTGGCTCAAGGCTGTCGCTCGCTCGTGCGTCCGGCGTGATGGGTTGATGGAAGATGGCGGTGAGCGCCGTGCCGGTGTACTCGACGTAGACATCGATGTCGCCGGTCATCAGCGCGCGATCGCAGATGAGCGTGCCTCCGAGATTCAGCCGGCGCTTGACCGTCAGCCCGGTGTCGCGCTCGATGGTTTCGGCGATGATCTCGCCAAGAATCATCTGCTCGGTGAAATTTTTCGAGCCGACGACAATGGCGCCGCCCGACCGGCCGGCCACCAGGCCGCTCGACAGGAGGACGGCCGCCACCGCGGCCGCCGCGAGCGAGACCGCCGCGCGCCGCGAGCGAGTCCGCCGCCGCGTCAAGAGTTGGCGCTCCACCCACAACAACCCGCCATCGACCGACAGGGCAAGGAGCGCTGCGGGGATCGCTCCCGCGAGGATGACCGTCGTGTCGACCATCGACAGACCGCGATAGATGTACTCGCCGAGTCCGCCGGCGCCAATCGCGGCGGCGATGGTCGCCGAGCCAACGCCGACGACGGCCGCGACGCGGATACCCGCGGCGATCGACGGCAGGGCGATCGGCAGCTCGACCAGCCGGAGCAACTCGTTCGGCGTCATGCCCATCGCGACGCCGGCCTCGCGAACCGATGCGTCGATCCCGGCGATTCCGGCGATCGTCGTCCGAATAATCGGGAGCAATCCGTACAGGATCAACACGACCACGGCGGCGCGCGGCCCGACGCCGCCCAGGAGCGGCACCGGTAGCAGGAAGCCGAACATCGCGAGGCTGGGAACGGTCTGCACGATGTTGACAATGCCCACTATGGGCGCGCTGAGGCGGGGCCGGCGCGAGGCAAACACGCCGAGCGGCACGCCGATCGCGACCGCCACCATCGTGGAAATCGCGACGATGAGCACGTGCTGGGCCATGAGGCCCGCCAGCTCCGCGGCGTGTGATTTCCAGAACGCGATGACGGCCATGACCATTACTTATCCGCGCGTTTGGGGGCCCATCCCCCAAATGCGCTTTCGGACCTCGCGCTCGGCCCCACGCCCGAACGCGCTTTCGGACGTCAGTTGATCGGTCGCGGGGCCCCACCCTCCCTCACCTCGGCCGCGGGCGCTGCGCGCGAGCGTAGACTCTCGGCCTCGGGTGGGGACAAGCGGGTAACGGCGTCGAGCAAGCGTCGAACACGCGGGTCGTGGGATTCGACAATCGCGGCGCTTCGATCACAGGCGACGAGCGCTCCGTCGTCGATGACGCCGAGGCGGTCGCCAAGCGCGAATGCTTCGCCCATGTCATGCGTGACGATAATCACGGTCTTGTGCAGCTGATTCTGGATGCGGCGGAACTCCGCTTGCAGCTCGGCGCGCGTCACCGGATCGAGCGCACCGAAGGGTTCATCCATCAGGAGCACGGGGGGATCCACCGCCAGCGCACGGGCTACTCCAACCCGCTGCCGCTGTCCGCCCGACAGCTCGTCGGGCCACCGCGAGGCGAACTGCTCCGGCGCGAGCCCGATCAAATCGAGCAGTTCCGCCGCGCGAGCAGCGATGCGCCCGGCCGGCCATCCCTCCAGCCGCGGGACGACCCCGATGTTCTGTTCAACCGTCATGTGCGGGAAAAGCCCGACGTCCTGCAGCACGTACCCAACCCGGCGGCGCAGCCGGATCGGATCCCACTCGCGGGTGTCGCATCCGTCGACCACGACGGCCCCCGAATCCGGAAGCAGCAGCCGGTTGGCGAGCTTCAGCAACGTCGTCTTTCCAGCGCCGCTGCGGCCGACGAGCGCGAGCACCTCGCCCGATTCGACATTGAGGGCGAAATGGTCGAGCACACGGTTACCACCTGGGCGGGCAAACGACACGTCGCGGAACTCGAGGGCGGGCATGTGCCTTGCGACGGTACCACAGTCTTCGGACGGGATTTTGGGATTCGGGATTCGGGATTCGGCTGCCAGGTCTTCAAGCCCGAATCCCAAATCCCGAATAGTCCCGAATCCCAAATCCCGATCTCTCATTGCCCTCCGTGGTAACGTTTTTCCATTCCCAATCAGAATCGAACGAAGATCGACGCGGCCAGCGAGGGCGAGATGTGCACCCGATGGTCGATCGCAATCCCCTTTGTGCCGGCGACGGCTCGAACCTCGGCCCGCACACCGAGGCCTTTGAAGCGCGCGGCCCCGCGCGAGAGGAACAGATACTTCACGCCGCCGCCCAGGTGGTACGTCTCTCCGGTTTCGACCAGCGTTTGTCCCTGGTGTAACTGGCGGAGATACCCCGCGCCCGCGGTAACAAACGGAACCCCGCCTCGTCCAGCGTGCCACGCCGTCAGGTGAGCCACGACTGCGCCTTGGACGGTCAGCTGGGTGATCGGCTCGGTCACCGACACAGGAGCCGCGTTTTCCACGTCTCCGCTCACGCTCGTCGTCAACACCGGCGCGCTGTAGGCGGCCACGGCTTCCGCCTGCAGCGCGCGCGTCATCTTGACTCCAACGCGCGCCTCGAGACCGGACGCGCTGTGGAGCTCTGTTGACGTCGTGAACAGTCGGAAGCGGCTGCCGGCAGCCGCCGTCTCGGTCGCGTCGCTAGCACCAAACGAGGTCCGGCCCAGCCACAGCGGGCCAATGGCGAATTCGAATCGGCCCGGAAGCCGTCCGTCCACCGACTGCGCGCGCGCGTCCGGAATGTGAACGCCGCTGAGACCCGCCACAACGAGGACGGCCGGCCATCGACTGCTCATTTGGGAATCACCTTCAGCTCGATCGCTCCGCTGTCTCCGCCGCGCGGCACGACAACGAGGCGATCGAAGAAGGCGACGCGAAAATCGACATCGATCGCGGCCTCCGAGAAAAAGCTGTCCGGGTCGGCGTCGTCTAACGGCTCGACGCGCACGACGTAGGGCCCCGGCGACAGACCCGCTACCAAAAACTGCCCGTCTTTATTGAGCGAGAAATTTCCAATCATCGCGCGGCTCGATGGATGGAACGCCACGACGTGCGCGCCGAAAAGGCCCTGGCCGTTCCTGGTGACACGCCCCGAGAGGCTCCCTGTCGTCCCGTTGAACCCGTTGACCGGGTACAGATCGGAGATCCCGGCGACATCGTCCGGGCGCAGAGTGCGATC
>QHWL01000113.1:3161-4367 GCA_003222555.1 Acidobacteriota bacterium
GCCGCCCGCCGCTGGCGATGAGCTCGGTTTCGCCGAGCGCCGAGTGGCCCAGGCCGCTCAGGTGCCCGATTTCGTGGAGCGCGATCGTTTCCAGGTCGAACTTGCCGGCCTCCCCCGCGGACGCGACCGACCAGGGAAACTCGGAATTGAAGAAGATGTCGGCCTCGATGAGCACGCCGCTGGCGTCATCGACGAGAAGGCTGGTCGATGCCAGCACACGATCGAGCTCGGGCCTGTCAAGAAATCCCAGCGTCGACATACCGTCGTCGTCGAGCGGAGACGCGGCCGTAAAACCGCCGAACTGGTACGCGATCGAGGCGCTCGGCACGGCCTCCCACCTTCCGAACGCGCGTCCGACAGCGGCCTGCAGCTGCGACGCGTCGACGCCTGGAACGCTGCCTTCGCTGATGAAGTACTTCACCGGCATCTGGTTCCACTTGAGCGTCACCCGGCGGCCGTTGATGTTTACGCCGAATTTCAAATACCCGAACGCGGGCGTCGCGTACGCAGTGGCGAGCGAAAAGATGAGCGCCAGCGACGCGACGCGGCGAGCCTTGTTCGGCAGACTCGGTGTGCGCGCTCTCGTTTCGCCGATCACCGATCGCCTCGCGCAAGCGCCCGCAGTTGCCGCTCAAAATCGGCGAGTGGCATCGGCTGTCGTCCGGCGTCGCCGCGCACCACCCGCGACGGACCCGCGACAGCAGGCAATACGGGTGGCGGCGTGACGAGCCAGCCGGAGCCGTTGCTGGCTGCAACCACCCGGAACACGCCCTGGCTGAGTCCGAGCAAGTAGGGCACCCTCGGTCCCCGTGCGCCGAGAAACACGACGACCCGCTGGTTGATCGCGAATTCCGGCGCGCCGACCAGGATGCTGCGGTACCGGCCAAGCTCGCCGCCTGGCACGTGGAACTGCAGCGGCGAGCCCAATGACCCTTTCAGGTACGCGTCGACATCGAGCGTGACGAGTGTGTCGATCGAGCGGCGATCGTCTGCCCATCGCGCGTCGACGGCCACGACACGGCCAAGAGCAATCGCGCGCGCGTCGCGCGAAAGATCGCCGAGGTCGGCGGGTAGCAAAACGGTGGCGCTCAACCTCTCAGCAGAACAGACGAGCACGGCAAGAAGCAGTAGTAAGCGGATTGTTTTCGTGAGGGACCTTGCACTGAGCGGACAGTCGCTGCCAACCAAGGCCGAGCGGCCGAGAAG
>QHWL01000113.1:4557-16828 GCA_003222555.1 Acidobacteriota bacterium
GGGGTGGGGCCCCGCGACAAAACTAAATAACGTTCGTGGAATCGCTCGCATAACCCCTCCCCGCGATAATGCGCAGAATCGCTTCTGCGGCGCGGCGGCTCGCGCCCGGTCCTCCAAGCCGATCGCGCACGCGTGCGAGGCCGTCGCGAATGTGCGTCACGCGCGCGCGGTCGGTCAGCATCGAGACGGTCTCGTTCGCGACCGCTTCAGGTGTGAACGCCGCCTGGATGAGCTCTGGAACGATCTTGTCGCCCGCAATCAGATTCACCATCCCGAACGTATCGAGGGTCACCAGCCGCCGGCCGAGAAAGTACGTGGCCGGCGAGAGGCGGTACACGATGACCATCGGCGTATCGTGCAATGCCGCCTGCACGGTGGCGGTGCCCGACGCCGTGACGGCGACAGCCGCCGAGGCCAGCACAGCGTCGGTTTGGCCTTCGACGATCGCCATCGCGGCCGGCTTTCGCCCGCCGCCGACCTCGAACAAGCGATCGTCGAGATTCGGCGCCCGCGCCACGACGAACTGAACGTCCGGCAGGCGCGCGCGTATCAAGTCCGCCGCGGCGATGAGATCTGGCAGGATCCTGGCGACTTCGTTCGGTCGGCTGCCCGGGAGAATGGCCACGGTCGGGGCGGTCGGGGAAAGAGCGTGGGCGCGGAGAAAATCCTGTCGCGTCTGCGGCGTCTTCGCCAAGTCGATCAAAGGATGGCCGACAAACTCCACCGGCACCGCGGCCTTGCGATAGATCGCCTCCTCGAAGGGAAAGATCACGAGCACGCGGTCGGCAATCTCCCGCATCGTCTTCATCCGCCCGGGACGCCACGCCCACAGTTGCGGGCTGATGTAGTAGACGACCGGAATGCGGAGGCGTTTGACGCGGCGTGCCAGCGGAAAATTGAAGTCGGGAAAATCGATGACGACGAGCGCGTCGGGCCGCTCGGAGCGCGCCCAGTCGACCAGGCGCCGAAGCGTCGCCAGCGATCGCGGAATTTTCGCGATCGCCTCCGTCAGGCCCGTCACGGCAAGGCCGCGGTAATCCGCAATCGGCCGCCCGCCCGCCGCGACAAACTGGGGCCCTCCGAGGCCGGACACCACCGCGCCGGGAGCAAGCCCGACGAGTTCCGGATGCTTCGCCGCAGGAAAGCAGGAGACGCGCCGTCACATCACGGGCGTTTGAACAGACCGGGATCGATCGCGGCGTTGATCTTGATGTCGGTCACGTGACGCTCGAGAATCGGCTGGCCGCCGCGCCGCACCGTCGCCGCGTAGGCGACTCGCACGCCGTCGACGTTGCGGTAGTCGCTGAACGCTTCTTCGACAACCGGCTGGCCTGGAGCCCCGGCGACGTAGGCTTGCTTTGAAATCAGGTCGGTATCAGGGGCGACGTACAAGACGACCGGATCCAAACCGGGGCCCGAAAACTCTAGCGCGTGATGCAGGTGGCCATCGTCGTCCTTGACGTCGGGCATCAGTCGTGGCCGAACCGCTCCGCTCTCGGCCGCCAGCAGCAACGTGACCGTATCGCGCTTCAGACTGGCTTGAAGGTCCCGCACCAGCCGCTCGGGCACGTCGTGTACACCTCTCGGATCGCGTATCCACGCGCGCTCGCCGTCGTACACCTGCACGGTGGTGACTTCGGGCAGCGTCGTCTCGACGCGCACGTGATTGGGGTACTCGAGATAGGTCGTCGTGCGCGCCTCGATACGGCCGTCGGGCGAGGTCATCGCGGCGGACGTCACCGCCGTGATCGTTTTGATGGCGCGGAGCGTAGCGAGTCCGCCTTTGGCGGCGATGACGCGCTCGAGCAGCGCTTTCGCGCTCGCGCCTTCCTGGGTGGTGATGGCCGGCGCTTGCGGCGCAGCCGGTTGCCGATAGCTTGCCAAGCGAAGAGCAGGACTACCCCCACCTGCCCCACCTGCCCAACTTTTTTTCATGCTCGCGGGGCCCCACCCCTCTTGTTGCGCCGGGGCCCCACCCCGGGCGTCTTTGGCTGAAGGCTCTCGCTCGCTCTCGCTCGGCGGCGCGGCTTCGCCGCGCTTCCCTCCGGCAGGCCACCCCAACGCGGCTGCCGCGTCGGGGACCCCGGCGCCTCGCTCGGGCCGCAGGCGCTCCCCTCCTGCCCTCCCGTCGGCCGTTTTCCGGCGCTTGAAGTCGACCGACGTGAGTTCGAGGTTGTCGAGGTCGATGGTTTCGAAGCTGCCGAACCCGATGGCCTGGAGCTGCGACGCGAACGCCGAGACGTCGCCCACAAGCACGATCGACAGCCGATCGGGCTTCAGGTAGGTTCGCGCCACGCTCTGGACGTCGTCGACGGTGACCGCGTTGACGCGATCGCGGAAGTTCTGCAGCTGCTCGACCGGGAGCCCGTAGAAAATCACGTTCAGCACCTGCATCGCAATCGCGTCGGGCGTCTCGATGGTCAGCGGGAAGCTGCCCGTGAGATACGCCTGCGCATCGGCGAGCTCGCGTCCGCTCACCCGCTCGCGCTGCAGGCGCCAGAATTCGTCGACGATGAGCCGCAGCACTTCCCCGGTCGCTTCGGACCGCGTGTTGGTCTCCGCCCTGAAGTCGCCGCTCTCCTTCAACGTGCCCATGTGGGCCTGCGCGCCGTAGGTCAACCCGCGTTTTGTGCGAAGCACCTGGTGAAGCCGATTGCTGCCTTCGCCGCCCAGGATGCGAATGGCGAGATTGACGGCCATGTAGTCGCGGTGGTTTCTCGGAATGCCGATGTGGCCCACGCGAACTTCGGTTTGCACGGCATCGGGCTTGTTGATCAGGATCACCCGCCGGGTCGGATCGGACGGATCGATGAATTTGTCGACTGGAATGTCGCGCCGCTCCCAGTCCGCGAACACGTTCTTGGCGGCCGCCAACGCTTCCTCCGCCGAGACGTCGCCGACGATGGCCAGGATGGCGTTGTTGGGCGCGAAGTACTTGTCGTGAAACGCGACGAGATCGTCACGCGTGATGGCGGCAATCGTGTCGGGCGCGCCGGTTTCCGGCATGCCATACGGGTGGAACCCGAACACCAGCCGGTCGAAGACGGCGTCGGCGATGAACGCCGGGTCCTCGAAGCTGACCTGAAGGTTCGACAGCAGCTGCTGCCGCTGCCGATCGATTTCCGCCGGCGCGAACGCCGGATGGCGCGCGACATCGGACAGCATTCGCAGCCCGATCTCGAAGCTGTCCTTCATGACGACCGCATTGACGAAGCTCAGATCGATGCCCGCGCCGGCGTCCAGGGTTCCGCCGATGAAGTCGATGGCGTCGTTCAACTGACCGGCCGACTTGGTTGTCGTTCCCTGATCGAGCAGAGACGCCGTCAGGTGCGCCACGCCGAGCTTCCCTTTCGGATCAAGGGAGCTGCCGGCGCGGACCAAGAGCCGCATGCTGACGGCAGGCTGCTCGTGGTGCAACACGACCACCACCTGCAGGCCGTTGGGCAGTGTCTGAATCTGATAGGGCGGGAAGTTCACGGCGCGCGCCGGCAGCGGGCGCGGTGCGCCCTCCGACGGCCAGTTGACCGTCTGCGCGGAAGCAGCGGGCCTGCCAAGACACACGAAGCTCAGAACCAACGCCACGCTCAACGAGTCGCGCGCCTCACGCCGCATCATCGACCCACGGGCGCGGCGCCCGCCTTCGCCGATGGCAACAACGTCAGCACGGTCCGGTTCTCCGCGGTGAAGTACGTTCGTGCGACGCGCTGCACGTCGGCGGCCGTGATGTTCTGAAAGATGTCGACTTCCCCGTCCGCGGTCCTGATGTCATGGTGAATCACCACGGCGTGCGCCAGCTGTAGCGCCTTCTGTTGATTCGACTCGCGCCCGAGAATGTAGTCGCGCGCGAACTGGTTCTTCGCGCGTTGAAGCTCGTGCGGGCTGATCGGCTCAGCCTTGAGCCGATCGAGCTCGGCGATGAGAGCGTCCACCGCTTCTTCCGGCGTGTGACCCGGCTGCACGATGGCGACGGCAAAAAAGATGTTGGGGTCTTCGATGAGATTGGCGCCGCCAAACGCCGCGACCGCGACCCGCTTCTCGTACACCAGCCTCTGGTGGATCCGTGAGCTCTGCCCATCGGACAGCACCTTGGACGCGACGTGCAGCGGATAGGAATCGGGATTGCCGTCGTAGGTGACGTGATGCGCGACGACGACGGCGGGAAGCGGCCACGGCTCCTGCAGCGTCACCCGCTTCTCCTTGGTCTGCAGCGGCTCTTTCGGGATATCGCGCGGCACCGGGCGCGCGGCTTTCGGCACCCGGCCCAGATACTGATTCACCAGCTGCACGGCCTGCGACGAATCGAAATCGCCGACGAGCACCATGGTCGCGTTCTCCGGCACGTAATAGGTGCGGTAGAACTCGCGCACGTCATCGACCGACGCCGCCTCCAGATCCTGCATGCTGCCGATCGTCGGGTGCATGTAGGGATGAACCGAGAACGTCTGGGCGTAGATGATCTCGTTCAGGCGGCCGTACGGCTGGTTGTCGATGCGCATCCGGCGCTCTTCCTTCACGACGTCGCGTTCCGGCGCGAACGTGTCCTTGTCTATCCGCAGCGTCGCCATTCGATCGGCTTCGAGCCACAAGACCATCGGCAGGTACTGCGACGGCAACGTTTCCCAGAACACCGTTTCATCGTCGGTCGTATAGGCATTGCTCTGGCCGCCGACGCCGGAAATCATCGACGTGTGCTCCTCCGGCCCGACGTTTTTCGAGCCCTTGAACATCAGGTGCTCGAAAAGGTGCGCGAAGCCTGTGCGTCCCGGTTTCTCGTTCTTGGAGCCGACGTGATACCAAAGCTGCAAGTGCACGATCGGCGTCGAATGGTCTTCTTCCAGGACGAGCGTGAGGCCGTTTGCCAGCGTCGTGATCTCGTACTGCAGCTTCGGCAGCCGGACCGCGGCCGATGAAACGGCCGTTGCGAGATACGTCACCGAGCCGGCCAGCAGCAGGCTCGCGAACGTTCGAACAAGGCGGGATGTCATCTCGTTGATTATCCTCTACAACCGCTCATTTGTTGACGAGCCGGAAGCCGGCGAGCGCCCAATGCAAAGGCAGCCGGTCCAAGGGGTAGGCGTCCGCGCGCCGCTCGTACCCGGCAAACAGCTCCATGGCCGCGCCCCGGCCGGTGATGCGCACGCCGCCCTCGATGCGGCCGCTTTTTTGTGTATTTCGTTTGCTCGACGCGGCGTCGATGCCGAAGACTTCGCCTGAACCGCGGGCGTACACGCCGACGCGCTCGCTGAGCCCACGCCGAACGACGACATCGAGGTCCCCCGCCCAACTGTAGTCCACGAACGCGTGCGCGATGAGGCGACCCGCCCCCGCGCGGACGGCGACCGTCGTGCCTTCGAGGGAGAACCTCCGCAGCGCGCGCGCGCCCAGCACATTCCATGCGACCGCCACGGTGTTGGGCCGATCGCCCAGATGGCGCGACACGTGATGCAACACGCCGGCGATTTCGGTCGCCCCGGCCCAAGCCGAGCACGAGGTCTCGAGCGTGTATTGCGACTGATTCGGATCGAAGGCCCGGAGCTCATTGCCGAGCACCGCTTCGTAATCGGCGACGATCGATGCGCGTCCGATCCCGTAGTCGATCACGTCGAGCGCCCCCCCAAAGTGTGTGTCCCACAAGAAGCGCTTATCGTCGATGGCGAGCGAGACGCCCGAGAGCTGGAAATCGTAACGCGTCAGAAATTCCGGGGAATTGCTCGGCGCCTCCAATGGTTGGGGTCCCGGCTGCTGCGCGCCGGCGCGTGCGGACCACGCAAGCCAGACAACAATAACGAGCACGAGGCGCGTACCGCGGAGCGCGCGTCGCATTAGCGATTTAGACGGGTCAAGCATTCGTCGAGCTTCTCCTGGAGAGCGGCGATGCGCTGCTCGAGCTCCGCGACACGTTTCTTGAGAGCGGGCAGCTGGGGAAACACCGCCGACGACTTCAGCCACTCCCGATTGGGAATGGATGGACAGCCCGACACGAAGGCCTCGGGCTCGAGAGAGTGAGTGATACCGGTCTGCCCCGTTGCCTTCACGCCTTTGCCGACGTGCAAATGGCCGCCGACGCCGACCTGACCCGCGAGCACCACGTCGTCGTCGATCATCGTGCTGCCCGCGATACCGACCTGCGCCGCAAACAGCGCGCGCCGGCCAACGCTGACTCCGTGCGCGATTTGCACGAGGTTGTCGATTTTCGCGCCCGCGCGCACTCGCGTCTCTCCGACCGCGGGGCGATCGATGGTTGTGTTGGCGCCGATCTCGACATCGTCTTCGACCACGACGTCGGCGTGCTGGGGAATCTTGAAATGCGTTCCGTCGGGCTGTTTCGCGAAGCCGAAGCCATCGCTGCCGAGGACGGCGCCGTTCTGCACGATGACACGGTTGCCCAAGACGACGCCTTCGCGGATCGAGACTTGCGAATAGATGAGGCAGTCCTCGCCGATGCGCGCGCCGGGGCCGATGACCACGTTTGGATAAATGACGGTCCGCGCGCCGATTGACGCTCCCGCTCCGATCGCGACAAAGGGGCCGATCGAGACGTCGGCGCCGAGCGTCGCATCGGGGGCCACGGCACTCTGGCGATCGACGCCCTTGGCCGGCCGCGGCGTTTGCACGAATAGGCTCAGCGCGCGCGCGAACGTCAGGTAGGGATGCTCGCTGCGCAGCACCCCGTACGGCGCCGGCGCCGGTCCGTCCGGTACGTCCCGTACGTAGTGTCCGGCTTTAGCCGGACCTTGGGACGGAGCCGGGCCTTGGAACGCCGCCGGACCCTCCGACCTAGCGGGATCTTCCGGCGCGGCCGGGCCGAGAATCACCGCCGAGGCGCGCGTCGAGCGCAACAGCGAGTAATACTGGCGATTGGCGACGAAGGTCAGGTCGCCAGGCTGCGCGTGCTCGACGCCCGCGACGCGCAGGATCTCAATGTTGCCGTCACCTTCGAGGCGGCAATCCAACCGTTCGGCGAGGTCGCGGAGTTTCAAAAGAAAATTAAAGAATTTAAGGATGTAAGGATTTAAGGATGTAAGGATTTTGCCGATTGCAAATCCCTAAATCAAATCCTAACATCCTTAAATCCTCACATCCTCAAATTTCCCTCATGCCCACCTCCTCCCTTGAGCTGATGCTCCGGTTGCTCCTTGCGGCCGGGCTGGGCGCCGCTATCGGGGTGGAGCGCGAGCTCCGTCAAAAGCCAGCCGGGCTGCGCACCAACATCCTGATCGCGCTCGGGTCGGCTCTCTTCGTGGCCGTCTCGATCGCGTTCGGGCACGCCGGAGGGACACCGGATCGTATCGCGGCCCAGGTCGTGACGGGCATCGGCTTCCTGGGCGGCGGCGCGATTCTCAGAAGCGGCACGAGCGTGCACGGGATGACGACAGCCGCGACCATCTGGGTGAACGCGGCGGTTGGGATGGCGGCGGGAGCGGGGCTCTACGTGATCGCGATAGCTGCGACAGTCATCGCGCTCGTCGTGCTGGCCGTGTTGCCGCCGCTCGAAAGCTACTTCGAGCGGCGCGCGGGCATGGCGGACACTCACCCCGGCGACCGGTAGAGGCCGGGCGCGCACGATTGTGAACAACGGGATTCGGGATTTGGGATTCGGGATTCGAGATTCGAGATTTGCGAATCCCAAATCCCCAACCCCAAATCCCTATTCCGTGAGGCTGTTACGGCGAGCGGACTTTCTCTACCGTACGGGGCATCTCCATCTTGAGCTGCGGCTTCCCTGCCTGTTCCCATGCGCCGATGATGAGCGCCGCCCTCGAGTATCGGTTTCGCCTTCGCAAAGAACTTCTCGAAGTAGTCGTCATCGTAGGCGTCCTTGCCGGCCACCGCCCCTTTGTCGGCGTCGAGGAGCGGCTGGACGAGCTGGTGGCTCGCCAGCAAGATGTCGAAAGCCGCATCGCGAGGGTTCTTCATCGGCGCCGGCGGCGACGGGTTGATCGTCATTCGTGACTGGAACCGCTCGAAGAGCGCCGTCTCGAACCGCGCGTGCACGCCGTTTTGCTTCGTGAGCTGGCCGTCGAAATTGTTCGTCGCGTGCAGCGGCTGGTGCGCGTCCTGAACGTAGTGGGCGGCGACGGCCGCGAACAACACCGCGTTCTGAGGCGCAAACGTCCCGTTGCGCTTGAAGTCCTCGAATGCCCGGCGCAGATTCCCAAACTCCTCGGCCTCGCGCCAGGGCAGCAGCCCATTCCGCTTCAGCATCGGCATTCCGAATTTTTCAATCGCCGCACCCAACTCGCGCGGCAGCGCGGTGAACGGGTACGGCCCGAATTCCTGGATGCCGAAGTCGAGAAAGTGATTCGGGTCGTCCTCCCAGCCGGCAATGCGCCACAAGTCCGGATCGATGGCGCGAACGACGACCTCGTCAGCGAAATGGAGGAAGAATGGTTTCACTTCCGAGGGCAGCAGATCGATCGCGCGACGCGTGATGTAGCGGTGTGCGGCAAAGCCCCACGCGAACGCCGGCGCCGGCAGCAGCACCAGTCCAAGAAGTGCGGAGATGAGCGCTTTCGGCATGCCAGCTATAGTATCAGTCTCACGCCGATCCGTTTTACCGCAGAGCGCGCAGAGCGCGCCGAGGATTCTCAGCTTCTTCTTCTCGGCGGTCTCGGCGGTTAGCCGTTATGGACAACGCCACACACACCCTCTTCGCACTCACGCTCGCCAGGACGCCGCTCGGACGCGCCGGCCGCGGCACGACCGCCGCGCTCGTCATTGCTTCGAACGCGCCCGACCTCGACATCGTCGGCGCCGCGCGTGGCGGCATTTCGTACCTGGCCTGGCATCGCGGACCCACGCACGGTCCCCTTGGGATTGTTGGCCTCGGAGTGGCGACGGCGGGGCTGGTCTGGATCGGGCGCCGCACCCTCGCTCGGCGAACGCCCGAGACAGCGGTCGCACGCGCGCCCGAAGACGAGGGCCACGCCTCATTCGGCATGCTCGTGGCAGTGGCCCTGATCGGCGCGCTGCTCCATGTCCTAATGGATTTTCCGACTTCGTACGGCACGCGAGTGCTGAGTCCGTTCGACTGGCACTGGTTTGCCGTCGACTGGATGCCAATCGTCGACCTCTATCTGTTGATCGCGCTGGCGGCGGGACTGATATTCGGACGCGTGTCCGCGGCTTCGAGCCGACGCAACGCGGCGATCGTGTTCGCGCTGATGGCCGCCTATTACGGCATCCGTGGCGTTGCTCACCATCAGGCGATAACGTTGGCGCCCCATTTGTTCGGACCGCTCCTGCCGCAGCGATGCGACCCGCAGCCATCCACCGCCCTGCTAGTCGCCTCCTGGCCACGAGCCCCAACGCCTCCGCCTCTCGATGGAGCGGGCAATCGATGTCTCGTCGAAATCGCGGCGTTCCCGACGTTTTTCTCGCCGTTTCGCTGGCGCGTCATCGCGCGGCTCTCGAATGCGTACGAGATTCACGACATCGATCTCCTGGATGAGCGGTTCCGAGGGCCGGCCGGCGACACGGAAGGCATGCGGCGGCTGACGACCGTCCGCTTCCCGAATCAGTGGTCGCCGCAAATCGCGCGCGCCGCCACCACACGCTTGGGCCGCGTCTTTCTCGACTTCTCGCGGTTCCCCGCCGCACGATGGGTCGTCGACGACAAGACGGGCATCACGACTGTGCGCTGGACCGACATGCGGTTTGCGGGAGGCGTCCTCTCGCTCGAGCAGCCCGTCCGCCGGCCGGACCCCTTCACCGCCGTAGTGCGGATTGGCGCCGACGGACGAATTCTCGATGAAACTCTGGGACGTTAGGGCTCCTGGGCAGGTGGGGCAGGTGGGGCAGGTGCGTCCGGTAGGGCAGGTGCCGCTACCAGACCCACCAGGCCCACCTGACCCACCAGCCAACTCAATCAAGCCCCTCTTAGGCGCGCATATGTCCGTGGCGGGCGGCCTGCCGCGCGCGGTCGAACGCGCAGTTGCTCACCGCTGCGACGCGTTTCAGATTTTTGCCAAGAATGCCAACCAATGGCACGGGCGGTCGCTTGCCCCCGCCGAGATTCGCGAGTTTCGCGCGAAGGTCGAGGAGGCCGGCATCGGACCGGTCGTCTCGCACGCGAGTTACCTAATCAATCTCGCTACGACGAGCCCAGGGCTCCATCAACAGTCGATGGACGCGATGGGCGACGAACTCGATCGCGCCGAGGCGCTCGGTCTGCTCGGGGTGGTACTGCATCCCGGGTGCTACACCCGCGGCAACGAGGCAGCCGGGTTGTCCCTGATTGCAGAGCGGCTGCTCGAGCTGCTGCGCCACCGTCGCCGCGGAAGGACGATGGTCTTACTCGAGCATACGGCCGGCCAGGGCACGGCGCTCGGTGCGACATTCGGGCAGCTTGCGTCCATCATCACGAAAATGAACGACCACAGGCGGCTGGGAGTCTGCCTCGATACGTGCCACCTGATCGCGTCTGGCTATGATGTGTGCTCGCCCGAAGGATACGCGGAGACGTTCGAGCAGTTCGGGCGGCTGGTCGGCTTCGACCGGCTGAAGCTGTTTCACTTGAATGACTCGAAGAAATCGCTCGGCAGCCGAGTCGATCGTCACCAACATATCGGCCAGGGCTGTCTCGGCCTCGAGCCGTTTCGACGCATCCTCAACGACCCGCGGTTTCGGGGGCTGCCGATGCTGCTCGAGACGCCAAAAGAGGAAGGCCGCGCGAAGGGTGCGATTGAAGTCGATCGGTTCGATGAGAGGAACTTGGCGACCCTGCGGGGCTTGATTGATCCGTCTAGTGGGTCTGGTGGGTTTGGTGGGCCTGGTGAGAGCACCTGACCCACCCGCCCTACCCGACCCACCCAACCCACCCGCCCCACCCGCCCTACCCGCCCTACCCGCCTTTGTGTTCCCCGAACACCTCCGCCTCGAACCTCCAGAGCTTCGCGCCGCGCTTCCAGGCGTCGCCCGGCAGCCCCGCTTTCTGACACGTTTGCGCGAGAAACGTTTGGCGATCCCAGTCCCATTCGGTTGCCACTTGCGGCAGCAGCAGCCCGCGCTGCCTTCCCATCTCAACGACGAGCCCGTGGCGGCCGATCTCCACGTCGTCGGCGCCTGCGATCGCTTCGAGCGGACCGAGGAGCGAAAGCTCGATGTCCACCTGTGGAAGCTCGGACGGGGCGATCGCGGGGAATCGTGGATCGGCGCTGCAGGCGGCGACGGCGCAGCGCGCGACGACGTCCACGAGCCTATCGCCGGGTTCGATGTGGCCGATGCAGCCTCGCAGGTCGCCCGCCTTGCGAATCGTGACAAAGGCGCCGCCGCGGCGCAAGGCCAGTTGTCCCTCGTCGGAGCGCGACGCTGGTTCGCCACTGAGATGCACAGCCATCGCCTCCCGCGCGATGCGCAGTAGAAGCTGGCGATCCGATTCGGACGTCATGGTACCTAAAAGCTCTACCACGGAGGCCACGGGAACACGAGCGGAGGTCACGGTTTTCGAAATATCTTTCCGTGCCCTCCGTTTGTACGGCGAAGTCTAGCCGTGCCCTCCGTGGTTTCCCGTCGCGCCTACGCCGAGGTTGCCGAACGCCGCCGCGAGATACCCGACGACCGCCGTCTTGTCGCCGGAGACGTCGCCCGAGTCGGCGTACCGCAAGACCACGGCGTCGCGGGCGCCGACCTGGCGCGCGGCGCGCATGACGGCGACCAGGGGTCCGCCGCCGCAGGCGTGTTCGGGCCGCGCGTCGAGCGTCGCCTGCAGACCGTCGACGTCGAAGCGCGAGACATGGTCGATGACCACCGCATCCAGACGCGAGGCGGTCGCCGCGTCGTGATAGTGGGAGAGATCGGTGCTGGCGACGAGAAGCGCCTTCTTCCGAGCGATCGCCACGGCGAGCGCGTCGCCAAGCGCCCGCGCGGTCTCGGCGGTTTGAAATCCCATGACCAGCGGAACGATCTTCGCTTCAGGGGCGAGGCGCTGGAGAAACGGCAGCTGCATCTCGAGCGAGTGCTCGCGAGCGTGCGCCGCCGGATGCTCACGGACGATCGGCGTCGCGCGCATCAGCGCGGCCGCGCACTCTTCGTCGATCAGCGCGACGCCCAACGGCGTCTCGAACCCGCCGGACGGATGAATGGAAACACCGTCGAACCCTACGAAATGTGATGGCCCGACGAGCACGGCGACATCGAACGCTCGCTGGCGCAGCAAGCGATAGGCGTACGCGGCGACGGGCCCCGAGTACATCAGGCCTGCGTGCGGCGCGACGAGCCCCACGAGGTCGGCACACCCCACCGCTCCGTCGCGGGCAGCAGCGGCGAGATG
>QHWL01000759.1:0-1333 GCA_003222555.1 Acidobacteriota bacterium
TTCCCATCAACAAGGATGTGGTACGACGCATTCTCGCGGCTCGGTACCAGCCGACACCAGACTCGGCGGGGCCGTCCTGGCTCACGATCCTTGGTCACGCCAAGGACAGTCTGTGGAGTCTTGATCTGTTTCGGTGCGAATCGGCCCTTCGAACTGAGGTGTGTCCATTGCTCAGTTGGATAGCACCGGCCTTCTAAGCTAACCACGGTGACAGTCAATCTCGACGTACCGTGATTTTTCGAGAAAAATCGAACCTGGCGATTGCCGAGCGATACTGGATGGAGTGGGGTAGACGACGCCGTGTTGCAAACGTTTGCAAAAGCGTTTTTCGCGGTGTGGACCTGATCCGATTTGGTGGACAGTTGGTTTGCGTGGGGCGGGCTTTTTCCTTGTTTTGCGCCCCAACAGCGTTAGAATTCCGCCGAAACGAAGGAGGGGGTATGCCATCTTTCAGACAGATTGTGTTCGTGCTGTCATGGCTGTTGATCCTTCCAGCATCGGTCGATGCCCAACAATCGACCCTGTCGGGAGTCGTGAAGGATTCGTCCAGTGCCGTGTTGCCGGGCGTGACGATCGAGGCGAGCAGCCCGGTCTTGATCGAGAAAACCCGGACGGCCGTGACCGATGGGACCGGTCAATATCGGCTCCCGGAGCTGCCGCCCGGCACGTACACTGTGACGTTCACGCTACCCGGGTTCAGCACCGTCAAGCGCGAGGGCGTTGAGGTGTCGGGAGTGGGCGTCACGACGATCAATGCCGAGCTGCGGGTCGGCGCGATTTCGGAAACGATCACGGTCACCGGCGAAACACCCATCGTCGACGTGCAGAGCGCGCGGCGTGGACAGGTGCTCAGTAGTGAGGTCATCAAAGATCTCCCGGCCACGCGGGGCTACAACGCCATCGTGGCCATGGTGCCGTCGGTGAATGATGGAAGCACACAACAGATCGCTCTCATTCCGGCGATGCGCATCTTCTACAGCCACGGCGGTCGAGGGAATGAAGGCCGAGTCCAGGTGGATGGCCTTAACGTCGGGGCCTCGTTCAACGGCGGCGGCGTGTCCGGGTTCATCATGGACACGTCGAATGCGCAGGAATTGAACCTGACCCTCTCGGGTGGGCTGGGCGAGGCCGAAGTGGGCGGAACGAACGTCAACATCATTCCGAAAACTGGCGGCAACACCTTCAGTGGCACTTTCTTCGGCAGCACCGCTGGCAGTTGGTCCCAGGGGAACAATGTGGACGACCGGCTGAGGAGCCTGGGCCTCACTGCGGGCGCCAAACTCTACAACAACTGGGACCTCAGCCAATCGCTCGGGGGCCCGTTCGTGAAAGA
>QHWL01000759.1:1369-3006 GCA_003222555.1 Acidobacteriota bacterium
GGAATGTTCGCAAACAAAAACGCGGGCGACCCGACCAAGTGGAGCTACGAGAAGAACCCGGGCATCGAATCGCGCAACGCGATTTCCCGGAAGATCCTCTCAGGCCGTCTGACGGCGCAGATCACGCCTCGGAACAAAATCAGCTTCTACTTCGACCATCAACTCGGGTGCGATGGGTCGGCCATGACTCCCGATGCCAAGAGCTGCCGGCCAGCGGGTTCAAACTGGATCGCCAGCGGTGGCGGAGCTATCGCGCCCGAAGCGGCGAGCGGAGCCCAGGGGACCGTTCAAGGCGCGTCGGGCTACGCGGACACCTATCAGCGCGTGATCCAGGGCACGTGGACGTCGCCGGTCACGAACAAGTTGCTACTGGAAGCTGGCTTTTCTTCGTACGTCAGCCGGTGGGGGTGGATGAAGCCGCCGGGCGCCATCACGAATCTGGTTCAGGTCACGGAACAGTCCAGCCTCAACAGCATGCCGGCCGGTCTCGTGTATCGTGCGCTCAACCGGAATTTCAACAACTGGCAGTCGCCGAACGTGTGGCGCGCATCAGCCTCGTACGTGACAGGGGCGCACAACATGAAGTTCGGCTATCAGGGCGCCTATCACATAACCGACACGGGCGAATTCCGGAACGAAAACCGTGTGTCCTATCGGTTCAACAATGGCGTGCCCAACCAGTTGACGATGGACATCGGCAACTGGCAGACCGCCGATCGGACCGAATACCACGCCGTGTATGCGCAGGACCAGTGGACGATGGGGCGGCTGACGCTGCAGGGGGCCGCACGCTTCGACCGCGCCTGGAGCTGGGCGCCCGCCGAGCACAACGGATGGAACGGGTCCGACCGCTTCCATTCTCAGCCCATCACATTCTCACGCACCGAGGGTGTGAAAGGTTTCAATGACATCACGCCGCGCATGGGCGCGGCGTACGACGTGTTCGGCACTGGGAAGACGTCGCTGAAGGTGAACGTCGGCAAGTACCTGCAGAGCGCGAACAACCAGGATCGGTATACCTTCATGAATCCGGCCCAGGGCACCCGCTTCCAGACCTCCACGGCGCGTGATTGGAATGACGCCAACTTCAACTACGTGCCGGACTGCGATCTCATGAATCCCGCCGCAAACGGTGAGTGCGGAGCCTGGCTGAGTCCGACGTTCGGAAACCCTGTGTCGCCCGTGACGATCAACCCGGCGATTCTTGAGGGCTGGGGGATCAGGCCGTACGACTGGCAGTTCGGGGGATCGGTCCAGCACGAAGTTCTCCCGCGTACTTCGGTTGAAGTCGGGTACTACCGTCGCTGGTTCGGCAACTTCATCGTGACGGACAACCGAGCCGTCGGGCCGCAGGACTTCAATGAGTTTACCATTACAGCGCCGCAGAATCAGAGTCTGCCGGGGGGTGGAGGGTACACGCTCACCTACTACGACCCGAAGAGTCTGGCGGTGAACAATTACCTCACCTTCGAGACCGACTACGGTCCCGCGCGGACGCAGTACTGGCATGGCGTGGATGTGAACATCAACACGCGGATGCGCAACGGCCTGACTTTTCAAGGAGGCACGAGCTCGGGGCGCGGCGTGTGGGATTATTGCGGGGTCGCGGCGAAGCTTCCCGGGCTTTTCAACACGAG
>QHWL01000114.1 GCA_003222555.1 Acidobacteriota bacterium
TGCCATCGACGCCTGCCATCGTTTCGCCGCGATTAAGGCCATCAGTCGACCCTCCAGAAGCGTCTGAAGATGGTGAGTTTAGCACTACTGGGGGTTGTTCGCCGCCCCGGGCCCGCCTTGGAACAGAACTTTTCTCACGTCAACCCTCCTCGAGCTTTACATTTATTCTACGCATTTCACCAGGAGAAGGACACGCCTCATCGGGCTCCCGATGCCTCCGCCCGGACTCGATCGAAACGCATATTGAGAGGCCAGGCGCAAGCACGCGATTCGTTGCGGAGGTTGGTGTAGACTGCGGGCACTCGTTACGGGAGAGCGATCTTATGAGAAAACGCGCCAGTCTGTGGCTGCTCCTTTCGGCGGGCCTGGCAGCCGGAGGAGTTCGTCTCCAGACCGCGGGTTTTCCGCTGTGGGCGTACGGCTACATCACAGCCCCGGCCGCGCCGGGCGACTATTCCGCAACGTGTCTGGGCGAAAGACCGCTCGACTGCGACCGGGCCGGAGGACTCCCGACCGATCCTCAGAACACTATCAGACGGCTGCCCGGGGGCGAAGGCGCGTTCACGGTGGCGCAGATCAGCTATCGATACGGTCCGGCCGACTGGTTTCCGGGCGACCATCCGCCGATGCCGGACATCGTGGCCCGCGGCAAAGAGGCGATTGGTCTGCGGGCGTGCCCGCTCTGCCACCTGCCGAATGGCAAAGGGTTGATGCAGAACGGCGGTGTCGCAGGCTTGCCGGTTGAGTATTTCACGCAGCAGATAGCCGACTTCAAGAACGGCCGTCGGAAGAGCGCCGATCTCAACAAAGCCAACGCGTTCGAAATGGCGGCCATCGCGCGAAACTTGACCGACGCCGAAGCCAGAACGGCCGCTGAGTACTTCGGATCGATCAAATTCACGCCGTGGGTCAGGGTCGTGGAGTCCGAGACGGTGCCGACTTTCACGGCCACGATCAATGGTCTCTTTCTGAAGGCCGACGGAAACGACACCGAGCCGCTCGGGCAGCGGCTCGTCGAACTTCCGGAAAACACGTACGAGACGAATATTCTGCGGAACCCGCGATCAGGATTCGTGGTCTATGCGCCAGCTGGCAGCCTCGAGCGAGGCGAGACGCTGAGCAAGGGATGTGGGGCGTGCCACGGCGCCGATCTGCGAGGCGCGAAGAACGTCCCGCCGATCGCGGGCCGCTCCTCCAGCTATCTCGGACGAAAGCTCTATGACATGCAGCAGGGCACCCGGAATGGCGATCAGGCCAAACTGATGAAACCGGCCGTACAGAAGCTGACCGAGAACGACCTGATCGCGATCGCCGCGTACGTCTCCTCGCTTCAACCGTAAGTCGTATTTCAACGCGCCGCTTTCGCCTTCTCGTCCTCGAGGTACTTCAGCGTGCCTGCCTGGGCAATTTTGAGCCATGCCCGCCACGTCGCGTTGTCGACGAACGGATGCACGTCGCCTGGCTTGCGCTGTGCCAGCTTCTGCGCGCGTTCGATGATGCCCCCGCCCGGGTACGGATAGGTCGTCAGCCAGCTGTGGACGTGCACCGGCACCTCGACGTCTTGCTGCTCCCGCATGAGACGATTGATGCTCGCGAGAAACTGCGTGCCTCCCTCGACGCCGTTGCGTTGTCCGGGTCCTCCGAAGATGAACGCCTTATGCGGTGTGCCTCCGTCGTACACGGTGAACTCAAATGACGGGGAACCGGGCGTGTGGCCGGGCAGCTTGTAAACCTTGAGAGACGTCTTGCCCAGCGTCACGGCATCACCCTCTTTGATCACCATGTCCCGTTTGAGCACCGGACCCAGCGCACGATCACGATTCGGATTGGCGGGAGCTTTGTAAGTGGCGTCGATCAGCTGCCAGTCTTCCTCGAGGGTGGCCACGCGGGCTCCCGAGAGCGCCTGGATTTTCGAGGCGCCCCCGAAATGATCCAGGTGGCCGTGTGTGAGAAGGATGTACTTGATGTTCTTGGGATCGAAGCCCGCCTTCCTGATGCTGTCGATCACATGATCGACGTAGGGCTCCTGGGCGGTGTCGACCAGGATCAGGCCGTCGGCCGTAGGAATCAGCCATACCGAGACGAAGCCGGGGCCGACGTAATAGAGATTGTCGAACACCTTGATCGGCGGGATCTTCTGGTACTCGACGTTATCTCTTTGGCTGCCGCGGTAGCTTTCGCTCAGCGTTTCACCAGGAGCCGGGCCCGCATTCTGCCCTCCCCCTGCGGCCGCCTGGCCGCCAACGTTCACCTGCAGCAGGGCACCGATCGCCAACGCAATCCCCGGAACCATCACGGGGCGTGCCGTCATTCTCATGTTTCCTCCCTCGTGTAGAGCAGAAGAGACGAGCCAGCGACATTGTATACAGAGTCGAGCGGTTGTGCGGCTTTGACAGCCTCCGCCGGAACGCAGCTATAATCTTGCGCCTGGATGTTGCGCCTCATTCCGTTGTCCTCGCCAGCCGCTCGCGCCACACTCGGCGTCGCTTTGTATGCCTGCGCGCTTGTCGGAGCGCTCTCGCTGACCGGGCACGCCGGGCAGTTGCGAGCCGTAACAGAAGGTGTGTACTCCAGCGAGCAGGCACAGCGCGGCCAGCAGCTCTACCAGGCCCAATGTGTGACCTGCCACGGCGGCACGCTGGAAGGCGTCATCGGACCCCCACTGGCCGGAGATTCTTTCCTGTCGGCCTGGAGCGCGCGTCCGCTGGTGGATCTCGTCGACAAGATTGAGAAGACGATGCCTCTCCAGCAGGCCGGCAGCCTTTCTCGGCAGCAGTCAACCGACCTCGCGGCCTACATCCTTCAGAGCGGCAAGTTCCCCGCTGGACAAGCCGAACTGAATGCCGCCGTGCTGGGACAGATTGCGTTCCCCGCGGCGCGAAGCTCCCCGTCGCCCGCCGCGGGCGCGCCTTCCCTGGCGCCGGCTGGAAACCTTGCCCAGCTGATGCGCGGCGTCACGTTCCCCAACGCGAATATCCTGTTCAACGTTCAGGTCAAGGATCCCGGCACTCAGAAGCCCTCGGCGCCGGTACCTTTCGACTATGTCTTGTGGGGATCCACTGTTTATTACGGATGGCAGGCGGTTGATCAGGCCGCCTTGGCTCTTATCGAGTCCACCCCTCTCTTCCTGCTGCCCGGGCGTCGGTGTGAAAACGGAAGGCCCGCTCCCGTGGATCGCGCCGATTTCAAGCAGTACACGGCGGCACTCATCGAAGTAGGAAGGGCCGCATATCGGGCATCACAGTCAAGAAATGCAGAGGCCGTCGTCAAGGTCACCGAGCAACTCAACGACGCCTGTGCGAACTGCCACAAGGTATATCGCGACGGGACACAAGAAGGGTCGTCTGCCGGCGCAGCGCGATGCCGGTGAACCCCGATCGGTGGTGCGCGATGCCCTACGCCTTTTGCTCCTTGATGAACGCGATCGTATGAGCGACACATTCGTCCGCGTTGGCAGCGGCGATATGGTAGGCGTCACTGCGCAGGACCACTAGCCTCGAGTTACGAATTTTCTGCTGGTACTCCCGGGCCTTTTCCACCGATTGCAGCGCGCTTCGGTCCGCGGTGATCACCAACGCGGGTGCGGTGATGCGCTGCAACACACCGTCCGCCAGATTGAACTTCGAGAGCGCCTGTTGGAGGCCTTTCACACCGTCTGGATTCGCTGTGGCAAACAGGGTGTTCCAATACTCGATCATCTCTTTCGAGGCAGCCGAACCAAGTCTGCTTCGCTGGGGAATCGGCGAGACGTTGGACATGGCGATCACGGAAGCCGGGCCACTGGCGACCACGAGCGTGCGGGTGCGTTTCGGATAGTCTGCCGCAAACTGCATCGCAATCGCGCCGCCCGTCTTGGCGCCAACGATGTGCGCCGACTCGACACCGGCCTTGTCGAGCACGTGCGCCACGAACGTGGCGAGGCTCGCCAGCGACCATTCGAACCCCGCAGGAATCCTGGAACGACCAAATCCAGGTAAATCGAGTCGGAGCAGGCGAAACTCTTGCGCCATCCGCGGGACCCACCCGTACCAGACGATGCTCGATTCGTCGTTGCCGTGGATGAGCAGGGCAGGCTCGGGCTGGCGCCATGGTTCGCCGAACCAGTCCTCTCTGTAGAAGAAGTCTTCCTTGACATCTTCCTTGGAAGCATTCCCAACAGGTCCACGCTGCGCGAGAGCGCTCACCGCGGCGAGTTCACCAGCCATGGCCGAGAGCCCGAGTGTGGCCGCCGTTCCACCGCCGATGCGCAGCAAATTTCGACGCGTCACGGTTCTGGTCATCGATACCACCTCTCTATGAATCCTGTTTTCGCGCTTGCATCACGGAGACCTCCTGGCCAAGATTATAACGGTCGACAGCCCCATTAATCAGCCGCCTCGGCAACATGACAAGGAGAATTGTCGCCATGAGCTTTTCATGCAAACCTCGGGCTTGCGGCGTCGTCGTACTTGCGGTGTGCATCGTTCTGGGTCTGCTGGTGAAGCCCCCTGCGGGGGTTGCCGCCGGTCAATCCGCTCAGGAAGCCGAAGGCGCCCGATTGCTCAAGGGATCCATCGACATGCACTTTCATATGGATCCGCCAGGCCCGAACTCCATACCGGGAAACGAACAGGCCGACATCGCGAAAGTGAGAATCGCGCATGCTCGCGGCCTGCGCGCGCTCGTGATCAAGGACCATAACCAACCCACATCGGGGCTGGTGTACCTCCTTCGCCTGGAGGTTCCCAATTTCCCCATGTATGGCGGTATTGTTCTGAACCGGCCAAATGGCGGGATCAACCCGGCGGCGGTGGAGTTCATGGCGACGCAAATCAGGGGAGCACCGGGAAAGGTGGTCTGGATGCCGGCTTTCGACACGGAGAGCGAGGTGAAGGCCTCGACGCAGCCCAATCGGCCGTTCGTGAGCGTGACGCGAGCCGGCCAAGTGCTGCCCGAAGTAAAGGAAGTTATCTCGCTGATCGCCAAGCACAACTTGGTGCTCGCATCCGGTCACGTCCTCGCAGAAGACGCCTTGATGATTTTTCGCGAGGCTCGCCTTCAGGGCGTGCAGCACATGATCGCCACCCATGCCATGGACTTGTCCGGAAAGATGACCATCCCGCAAATGCAGGAAGCTGCGAAGATTGGGGCGATTTTGGAGTTCGACTATAGAAACGTCTTCGATGAGGGCGGGAGACGTTTGGACGCGATCCGCACGATTGGGCCGGAGCACTGCCTCATTTCGGAATTTTGGACCAACAAGCCTGGAACGACGCCGAGAGAGTATGCGGGACTCGCCGGTGCGGGTGACTGGGTGGCGGCGATGCACAAACGCGGCTTTACCGATCGCGAGCTCGACATCATGTTGAAGGAGAACCCGGCACGATTGCTGGGGCTGCCAGCGCGGTGACCACTTTATCGTGAGGAGCGACAATAGGTGACGATGGACACCAGCTTGGCAGGTTCGGCGGATCGTGAGCGGCCGCCCGGCACCGGCGATCGACTGCCGATTCCGGACGAACCGCTTGACTGAACAAACCGACGATCAGTTCTCGGATTTTTGCTTCTTCGTGGCTTCCTCGGCTGCCTTCTCATCGGCACGAGCGCCACTGAGAATGCCTACCAGCCCCGTGTTGCCCTCGTGACACGCGTACTCATAAATCCGATCGTTAGACCGCCTCAAGGGAATCATGACGGTCCACGGCTTCGTCCACGTCGTTGGATCCTCGACGGTGATCTCATATCGAATCGTGTCAGAATCGACACGCGTGAACCGCTCAACGACATGCAAGTTCTCCGCTGCTCCCCTGAGGCTGCTTTTCGGTGAGTAGTTCGTCGTGTCGACGACGAGCGTGTTACCCTCCCAACGACCACGCGAATCTCCGTGCCACTGCCGGATGTTTTGCTCGACATGCGGACGCGCATCGAGCGGGATGATCCGAGCGTCGTGGATTGTCTCCTGGTAAATCGCCACGTACTGAGGTGTCTGCACGAATTGGTAATAACTGTTATAGCCGGCGCCAAGCCTCGGTACACCGAACGAGATGCACCGCTCTGACAGGCTTCGGTCCTCGGGGCCGGCGGCCAGCCGTTTCCTGGCCGCCTCGGCGGCGGCCTGCTTCGCCTGCCCCTGGGGTGTCAAAGGAGGAAGTCGTCCATCGGGCGGATCCACAATGAGAGACGTTCGGTTGTCCCAGTCTCTCGCGACGAGCCAAAACTGGTTGTAGTCGCCGGTGAGGCCGTCTGTGGATACGAATTTTTTGGTGTCGGTCAACAGGGTTTCGAAGAGGGTGTCCCCGAACGCGGCGTCTCCGTCGCCGCTGAACAACTCATCCGACCGTTTTTTCAGTGCGGCCAGCTCGTCGTCGGTAAGAGTTTGTCTGCCTGCCAACTGCTTCGGCCGCTCCAGGGGCGTTATGCTGTTGTTCGCCCAGACTCCTTCCAAACTCGGCTGGCCGTCCACGGTACGTGGTACCGTCCACGTTTTTGGCGCGGCTGTAGCCTTCGCGTTTGAGGCAGTCGTACCCTTGGCGGTCTTTGCCGCCTGGGCAGCTGTCGTGACGGACATCATCGATACGGCCGCGACCACGACCGCCACTGCAACCAGTGAACCGAGAAATCGATGGCGCATTTGAAGCCTCCTCACCAACTAAGTCCGCGGCGGCCTTTTCGTCGGCACGAGCGCCACTGAGAATGCCTACCAGCCCCGTGTTGCCCTCGTGACACGCGTACTCATAAATCCGATCGTTAGACCGCCTCAAGGGAATCATGACGGTCCACGGCTTCGTCCACGTCGTTGGATCCTCGACGGTGATCTCATATCGAATCGTGTCAGAATCGACACGCGTGAACCGCTCAACGACATGCAAGTTCTCCGCTGCTCCCCTGAGGCTGCTTTTCGGTGAGTAGTTCGTCGTGTCGACGACGAGCGTGTTACCCTCCCAACGACCACGCGAATCTCCGTGCCACTGCCGGATGTTTTGCTCGACATGCGGACGCGCATCGAGCGGGATGATCCGAGCGTCGTGGATTGTCTCCTGGTAAATCGCCACGTACTGAGGTGTCTGCACGAATTGGTAATAACTGTTATAGCCGGCGCCAAGCCTCGGTACACCGAACGAGATGCACCGCTCTGACAGGCTTCGGTCCTCGGGGCCGGCGGCCAGCCGTTTCCTGGCCGCCTCGGCGGCGGCCTGCTTCGCCTGCCCCTGGGGTGTCAAAGGAGGAAGTCGTCCATCGGGCGGATCCACAATGAGAGACGTTCGGTTGTCCCAGTCTCTCGCGACGAGCCAAAACTGGTTGTAGTCGCCGGTGAGGCCGTCTGTGGATACGAATTTTTTGGTGTCGGTCAACAGGGTTTCGAAGAGGGTGTCCCCGAACGCGGCATCTCCGTCGCCGCTGAACAACTCATCCGACCGTTTTTTCAGTGCGGCCAGCTCGTCGTCGGTAAGAGTTTGTCTGCCTGCCAACTGCTTCGGCCGCTCCAGGGGCGTTATGCTGTTGTTCGCCCAGACTCCTTCCAAACTCGGCTGGCCGTCCACGGTACGTGGTACCGTCCACGTTTTTGGCGCGGCTGTAGCCTTCGCGTTTGAGGCAGTCGTACCCTTGGCGGTCTTTGCCGCCTGGGCAGCTGTCGTGACGGACATCATCGATACGGCCGCGACCACGACCGCCACTGCAACCAGTGAACCGAGAAATCGATGGCGCATT
>QHWL01000139.1:0-595 GCA_003222555.1 Acidobacteriota bacterium
CGTCTATGGTGAGCCCGGCGCACGAGGGGTCAGAATGCGCTCACAAACTCAAACGGAGCGCAAAACGCGCAGATCCGGAGAAGGGACTCTCAAGAGCAGCCAGGAGCTGAAGGAGCTGTACGGACGCGCGGGCGTGACACCCGATCGACCGGTGATCGCCTACTGCCGGATTGGCGAACGATCCAGCCACACCTGGTTCGTTCTGAAGTATTTGCTCGGCTATCCGAACGCGAAGAACTACGACGGTTCGTGGACAGAGTGGGGGAATCTGGTTGGCGCGCCGGTTGAGAAACCTTAATGCGACTTATCACGAAGGCACGAAGGGGCACGAAGAGCCACGAAGCCCTTCGTGATCTTCGTGATCCCTTCGTGAAGAATGTAACAGGGGTTGCGATGATTTTCAAACAGTTCTATCTCGGCTGCCTCGCGCAGGCGTCATATCTCATCGGTGACGAGCAAACGCGCACGGCGGCCATCGTCGATCCGCGGCGGGACGTCGATGTGTACCTCGAGGAAGCCGACCGCCACGGCCTGCAGATCCGCCACGTCTTGCTCACGCATTTTCACGCGGATTTCGTCGCGGGACACCTGGAGC